>CALWSS010000020.1 GCA_944384255.1 uncultured Clostridia bacterium | reverse complement strand
AGCGTTATTTATATTACCAGATTTCTCATTTTTTGTCAAGAACTTTTTTTATTTATTTTTTTCAAGTTCTTAACTTAAATTTGAAATTTTCCGGTTTGTTTGTTGCCTTTATTTTACCGACAACGTTGATTTATTATACTCTCTTTTTAAAAAATGTCAATACTTTTTTCAAGTTTTTCATTTCTTTTTTTTGAGGTTTTAAATCTTTCGTTTTCGCTTTTGTTTTTCAGCGGCAACGAATATTTATTATACTCACTTTTCTTCCTTTGTCAACATCTTTTTTACATTTTTTTCAAATTTTTTCAAAAAATAAATAAAAGCATTGGAAACATAATGATTCCAACGCTTTTACATTAATAATTACACTTATTTATTATCCCAAATCATTTCATAGCATGCTTCTTCTTTACCCATTAACATAAACATGCTCTCTTTGCCTTCTACAACTTTAAATCCAACATCTTTATAACAGTTGAAAGCTGCAGTATTTCTTTTAAATACCACCAAGCTAATATTTTTAGCCTTAAGCTCATTTAAGCAATAATCAACAGCAAGACGCATCATTTGACGGCCTAACCCTTCTTTACGCCTATTTTTGTCAATAATAACATAACAGATTTTATAACATCCGTCTCCTGCATCTCTAAGTGTAAACTGACCCACTGGCACCCCATTATCTTCAACTGTATATTGTTTTTCAGTGGTGCTTCTGGACATAAACACATCATATAGTTCTTTTCCGCTGTGAGGCATTTTACCCAGAGTTCCTCCGCTTAAAATGTCAAACTCACTTTCATCTTTAAGCCAACTTAAAAATAAATCCGCATCTTTTTCATTGGAAGGTCTTAAAATCAAGACAATCATCTCCTTTATTGCTTTTCCAGTTCATCTATCCAAGAAGCATTTGAAGCATCGCTTGGCATTCTCCAGTCACCCCTTGGGGAAAGATTAATTGTACCAACCTTTGGACCATCGGGCAGACATGACCTTTTAAACTGCTGAGAGAAAAATCTTCTGTAAAAGTTTTTAAGCCATTTAAGTATAGTTTCGTTATCATAATAACCTTTAAAAGCATTTTGAGCCAAAAACTCAATCTTTTTAGGGCTAAAGCCAAACCTTACAACATAGTACAAAAAGAAATCATGAAGCTCGTATGGCCCCACAATATCCTCTGTCTTTTGATTAATCTCACCGTTTTCGTCAGGAGGAAGAAGTTCCGGACTAACAGGAGTATCAAGCACATCGAAAAGTATATTTTTGGATTTTTCATCTAACTCACTGTTTTGAGCCACATATTTAACCAGCACCCTCACAAGAGTTTTAGGCACTCCTGAATTTACACCATACATAGACATGTGGTCCCCATTGTACGTAGCCCAGCCAAGAGCTAATTCTGATAAATCACCTGTACCTATAACTAAACCATTGTTTTTGTTGGCTAAATCCATTAAAATCTGTGTTCTTTCCCTTGCCTGAGTATTCTCATACGTTATATCATGTTTATTTAAATCGTGCTCTATCTCTTTAAAATGAAGCAGAGCTGATTCTCTTATTGAAATTTCCTTAGTTGAAATGCCAAGAGATTTCATTAAATTAATTGCATTATTATATGTTCTGTCAGTTGTGCCAAAGCCAGGCATAGTTACTCCTAAAACAGTTTTTCTCTCTAAACCTAAATAATCACATGCCTTAACAGCTACTAAAAGAGCCAAAGTAGAGTCCAAACCTCCGGAAATACCTATAACAAGGGACTGAGTATTTGTATGCAGTATTCTTTTAACAAGGCCTGCTATCTGAATATTAAATATATCTTCACATCTTTCAAGAAGCATACTGTCGTTGTCCGGCACAAAAGGCATTCTCTTAACACTGCGTTCAAGTGTTTTTTCATTCCACTTGTTAACATCAATATCAATATATCTGTATTCTGCATTAATCTCAGGCTTAATTAAATCAGTGAAGCTTGTATTTTTCTTTCTGTCATTGTAAATTTTTTCAACGTCAATATCAGCATAAATCAACTGACTTTTGTAAAAGAAACGTTTGTTCTCACGTAGTACGGAACCGTTCTCACAAATAAGGGCATGTCCGCTGAAAACAATGTCCTGTGTAGACTCTCCCATACCCGCTGAAGCATACACATAACCACATATAGCAGAAGCCGACTGCTGTGATACCAGTTTTCTTCTGTATTCGTTTTTAGATGCAAGTTCATTGCTTGCAGATAAATTAAATATAACCGAAGCTCCATTAAGGGCATGGTATGACGAAGGCGGAACCGGACACCACAAATCTTCACAAAGTTCAACACCAAATGTAAATTCCGGTTTTGTTTTATCTCTGAACAGTATTTTTGCACCAACAGGAACATTTTGTCCACCAAAAACAATTTCATTGCTTACAGCCTCATTGGCAGAAGCAAACCATCTTTTTTCATAAAATTCACCATAATTAGGAATATATGTTTTTGGTATAAGAGACAGTATTTTCCCTTTGTATAAAACAGCAGCGCAATTAAACGTTCGGCAGTCCATTTCAACAGGAAGCCCTAAAATAATATACATATCAATATCAGATGTTTGTTTTGCAATGTCTGATAAAGATTTTTCACATGACTCAATAAGCGTTCTTTGTAAAAACAAATCTCCGCATGTGTAGGAGCTTATACAAAGCTCAGGAAATACCAGTGCTCTGATATTTTTTTCTTTTGCCTCTTGGATAACTTTCAGTATTTCTTTTGTATTGAAACTGCAATCTGCAACTTTAAGCTCAGGCACAGCTGCTCCAACTCGAAAAAATCCATACATATTCAATCACTCCGATTTAATTAAGTAAATTTAAAATTTTCTGAAAAGTCCAGTAACTTTGCCTAAAATAGTACATTTTTCAACAATAATAGGCGACATAGCCGGGTTTTCAGGCTGAAGCCTAATATGCCCGTTTTCGGCAAAAAATCGCTTCACCGTAGCATAGTCATCATCAATAAGGGCTACAACTATATCCCCATTTTCAGCACTTCTCTGCTGTTTTACAAGTATTAAATCTTTGTCAAATATACCGGCATTAATCATGCTTTCTCCTCTTACCTTAAGCATAAACATATTTTCACCAGTAATATATTGTACAGGTATAGGGAATGTTCCATCTATGTTCTCAACTGCAAGTATAGGCGTTCCGGCAGTAATTGTACCAATAATAGGCACATCAACAGCTTCCTGACCGGTATTAAAAACCGGCTCTTCATCCAATATCTCTATAGCCCTAGGTTTTGAAGGGTCTCTACGAATGTAGCCTTTTTTCTCAAGCCTTGTTAAATGGCCGTGAACAGTTGAGGTAGACTTAAGACCGGTTGCATCGCAAATTTCTCTTACAGAAGGCGGATAACCTTTTTCATGAACCTCTTTTTTCAAATAATCAAGAATTTCCTTTTGCTTTATTGATAAATCAGACATTAAACCACCTCTTTACGAATAAAATTATCAAAATAAAAGTATAAAAATTAAAAGAAATATATCTAAATGTGTAAAGTAAACATAATTTTATTCATTATAACACATGTACGCCTAAAACACAAACACAAAAAACTTACGTTCGATATTTTTGAGAAACGCCTTGACAAAGAATATTTGTTCGTGTATATTGATTATATGTTCTAAAAATAATTTGGAGGTGTATTTTATGAGAAAATTAGTTTTTATTATTTTGTTTGTAACAACATTTGTTCTTATGTGTACGTTTGCCTCAGGTAATACAGCACATAAAGAAAACGATGTATATTACGAAGTGCATTATATTAAAAGCGGAGATACTCTTTGGGATATTGCATCTCAATATTCTGATAAAGACACCAACATAAACTCATATATAGATGAAATAAAAAAATTCAATAAAATGAAAAACGATAATATAAATTCGGGGCATAATATCATAATACCTGTACATAAAAGTAATTGAAATATTTAAAGACAGTATTTTATTTATAATAATATGCTGTCTTTATTTTTTATCATTATTAACCAGTTCTAAAACCGCATAAAAATAAATTTAAAGCTAATAATACTATCGCAACATAAATTGAATCACAAAGGAGCTGAATTAAAGTGGAAAAAAGAACAGATAAAAGAACTGAAAAAAGAGCAGAAAAAGACATGAAGAGAACAGAGTTTGCTCAGGAGTACAATTTCAATACAGATAAACAAAGCACAACAAAATCAGACAAAACAAATAAATCAAACCGTATGTGCAAGTAAAACGTAAACTAAAACCAGTGTAATACTCTCTTGAATTATTATCTATTCTGTGATTATTGTCAGAACATATATTGCTTTGTAATTAAGAATATAGTTCTGAAAATTAATCAAAACATTTTTAGGCGGTCTGCTCAAAGGCCGCCTTTTCCATTTCTTATTTATATAATATAATGTGCTGAGATTATAATATTAATACTATACAAAACAAATTAATTTTCCTGCCAAAAATAAAAACATTATTCATTGTATATTGTCATATTCAATTGCTAAAATTAAACCCAATAATATAAGGCCGGCATAAAAATTCCGGCCTTTGTGCACTAAAAAATCTGGGGTAAAAATTAAACTGTTTTTACTTAATAAAGTCCTGCTCTGTCGTTAATAACTATCATTTTAAGCATTGAGTATGTAAGCTCCAGCTCACCTTTGTCATTGCCTTTCAAATACCCCTTGTCAAGAAGCTTCTGAACCGTTGGTCTTGCCCACTCCGGTACTTCTTCTGTCCAGTTGTAAACTTTCTCCACTTCTTCATCACTCCATGTCTTTTTAAATTCATTTGGTGTTCCGTATATATTTTTAAGCATAGTTGTTGTGCTTCCCCAGTATGGCAGCTGAAAATGTGGCTTATCAACTGGGCTTTTCCAGTTTCCGCCCCATTCCAAACCAATTTTAACACCTATTGTTCCAACTAAATCGAAAAAACCATCATTGTTGTTGTATGCTCCTGTTCCGTCATTACGATAAATATCAAAGGCTGTTCCCCACTGATGATGAGAGCTGTAAGAACTGCCTTTTGCATTTGTTACAATACTTCCTGGTGCTGTTCTTCCTTTGGTATATAAAGCATCTTGTTCTGCAACCGTCCTGAAACATTCTCCTATACCTATTAAAAGCCCCTGACCACGGCAAGCAGAAACAAGCTTTTCGGCTTTCTGCTGCAATTCAGGATGGCATATCGAAATATCTCTTCCCATTTAATCACCTTGCTTTTTTGGCTCGTTGTATTTTAAAGCCTGCTGACTATCACTTGCCCCAACTGTTGTAGGGTCTATTACAACACCAAATGCCACAAGTATATTTACAACTGCTGCAATAAGCTGGGTTGCCATATCTTCTGTCACTGGCGGCACTATGTCAAACATACCTAACACTTGATATAAAAAAGCTAAAATAGCCAATAAAAATGTCACAAGCCATGTTTTGTTTTTAAATCTTACTTTCCAATTTATTTTCATTTTTATAAACCCCCGAATTCTTCCAAAGCATGAATTCTTTTTTCATGGTCGTTAATAATATCATCTTGGTTTTTGTTATGTTCCCAAATCCGCTTATGGCTTTCTTTGTTTTTCAACTCAAACTTATCAAATTTTTCATTAAGCTGATTGCATATATTTGTCAATCTCTCAATAGCCGTTATAAGCTTTGCCAATGGTTTGCCAACTGTAAGAAATAATCCCACAAGCGCGATTATTACACCCACCACACCCCATTGCGTCAAAAAATCACCTTCTTTAACCAATATAAAACACCGTAAATAAATCAATCATATAACTGTTTTACATACACTCTTTGTAAAGATTATATATCTCAGGATAAAGCCCAAGATTAATTTTAGTTCCGTTCTCCGTTTTGCGGCTGTTGTTTCCAATAACGGCATTGTCAAGGCTATAAACAACTACTGTCTGACGTTTGTTGTTGTATGTAATAACCGGATAACCGCCCTCACATTCAATTGATGTTTCAACATATTTGCCGTTTCTGGAATATTTTTTAGCAGCCTCAGTGTCTTCATCGACAACTTTAAGTATTCCGGCATCAGTTATATAAGCATAGTTAATTTTGTTTTCTTTTTCCATATAGTACTCCCCCTTATAAGACAATACATAAACTTTTCATTATTTCAAAACTGTGCTGAAATCACTCAAAGTCCTTGCTTGTTATCTCTTTATATTCATCGGCTGTTATTTTGCCGCTTAACACAAATTTTTTAACATCTTCATCACTGTATATACCACTTGTAAAATATTTCTTTACTAAATCAAGCATATTACTCCTCCTTATACCGAAGTCTGATTTAAAATAATATCTGACAAAACTTTTTGATTTTCGTTCTGACTAATTATTATTTCCTGTTGTGTCAAAAGAATTTGAGATAAAGCAATATCATTTGAAGATGGTTTGTTAATCTTTATATTTTCTTCATCAACTACAGGTGCTTCAAGTATTCCGGTTATGTGTTCTTCATCAGTACCAAAATATTTTTTTATGTATTGAACATTATCTTTTAAAAACTTTTCTTCTTTAATTAAAATACTCAAATTAACACCTCATTTCTATTATTGAATTAGAATAATATAGCCTATATTAGGCTGCCCGGAAACAGAAAATTCTAAAGATTCCATACAGTCAAAAGTTAACCAGCCGCTGCAAACATTATTAAAAATATATTCAGAAATAATTGTTTCTCCTCCTCCGTCAACATTTATCTTTAACCGTGGAGGATTAATATAATCTTCAACAATACCAATAACTAATCTGCACATGCCAGTATACGTTACAGGAGAACCATACCTATCTGTATTAGTATATAACCCTTTTATTGTACCTGACTGAGCAATCTTTCCAAAAAACCTGGTATCACTTTTTATTGCATTAAGCCCAAAAGATGAATTTTCCAAAAGCGAAATTATATATGAATCTTTCTGGCTTAGTACACCTGTTTTGCTTGCCGAATTATTAGTAATTGTATAGCTTCTAATATTGTCAATATATCCGGCTCTTGCAGCAGTATAATTTGCAACAAAAGCTGCTATGTCAGATATTATCTTGTTAAGCTTTGCAAAAACCGTTCCGGCAGATGTTGTGCCTCCGGAATTGTTAGTCTGTCCTATTGAGCTGCTTGATGACGCTGCATCTGTAATTATTTTGTTTAACTTAGCAAAAACACTTCCAGATGTTGAAGTTCCGCCAGTATTTCCTGTTTCGCCTATTTTAGAATTTATACCGCTTAATGTGCTCTCTTGGGCTGCTGAACCTAAGCCGTCTGAAAGCGCTTTAAGCTGACTGTCGATTATATCAGCGTTGGCATTAAAATCATCAACATTGTAAAAATCTTCCTGATCCGGTTTTTTCAGTCCATAATTTTCTGTACTTGTACTCAAAAAAATCACTTCCTTTGTATAAAATTCACTTAAATACTTTGTATATACTGCCGGCCGTTATACTTAATATTTAAGTTATTTTGGATTATATATCAAAAGTACGTCCCCTCGGTGACCCTTTTTGCCCTTTATACTTAAATAAATTAATGTATATAAATTTTATTCAATAACAATATTCAATAAATAAAAAAATCTAAAACTATTTATAAAAACTTTACTTTTAAATTTGTTGTCATATAAAAAATTATCTCAAAATAAAAATACATATTTCATCCTAATTTCTAAACTTAACTAATAAATAATTTAAAGAACATATATTTAACTATTATTCATTTTTATCCACAAAAAAACGGCTAAAACCATAAAGTTTTAACCGTTTTATAATACTTAAATCAGTTATTAAATTGTTTTGTTACTATTAATCATCAATTATCCCTGCATCAACCAAATCTTGATAGTTAAAAGCAAGACCTCCGTCAAAACCACCGTCATACTTTAATCTTATTGTATGACCGTTATATTTTGAATTGTGAACAACATCTTTGCCTAAACTGCTTTTTGGAACACCTGTAAGAACATATTTAACATCTTTGCCGTCTTCTCCATATAACGCATCATGCCAAATCCAAACCTCTCCTCCGGCAAAATATGATGATAAACCATAAATTGAATCCAGCTGCTGTGAGGTTATCCATTCACTTTCCCATTCTTTTTCAGCTTTTTCAGGCATAAATGTCTGAGGTATAAAATTCTCATTAAAGCTTCCGTCGGAATTAAGCAAACCAACACTTATTAAATCTGCCGGATTAAAATACCATTCATTGTTTTCCCTCTTAAAATTAATACCGCTGTATTTACCTTCAGCATTTTCTGATTTAGCAAAAGAATCCGGCATATCATATATAAACATAAGCTCTTGAGAAGCAATTCCCTGTATATAAAAGCCATAAACAATATTTCCAGTACCATTATAGTAGTTGTCCAATGAACTTATTGTACTGTCAAAACATAAATCGCTGTTTCCGGATAAATTTCTTAATTCATTTTCTGAAATCCAGTCAGCATTAATTAATTGCTCACTGTAAGCCTCCTGAGCATTATATAATCCAAAATAGCTTTCAGGTGATAATCCTCCATGTGGCTCATTGTAATATGTTCCTGACTGCACATCAAGGAATCTTTCTACAATTCTGTCGGCATTTCCTGTGGTAAATGCCATGTAATGAACCCAGTCCTCATATGTATCTCCGAAAGCAGCTCTAAACCAATTGCTTGATAACACCTCATTTGATAAACTTCCATAGTAACTTTGGAAAACAAGGGTATCACTAAAGAATCCATAGCACTCACGTCTTGTATTTTTATATGTAACACCATTAAAATTCCAATAGCATATCTCGTCTAAATTATCATTGTGATCTACCGTATAAGAATAAGACCCTTTTGAACCTTTGTAATATATCGGATATACGTCATCATAATCATATCCCTTTATTTGCTGATAACCGCTGTACTCACCTGTACCCGGCTGAGAATAAAGATCAAATACATCAATAACTACATCATTTCCGTCTGATTGATAAAGAGTTATGTACCTGAAATCTTCTTTTAAATCAGCAATTTCCATCATTTTAAGACCATTAATGTATTGACTTTCAGTTATGGCGCCATCGTTTTTAAGTTGTTTAACAAGCGGAACACCATTGCTTTTCTGTTTCTGTAATAAGGCACTGCATGATAACCAAACAATATCTCCACGTAAAAAAGAAGAATTAAGTGAGTAAACCCCGTTTGTTAACCCTACAGAATCAGAAAAAGCACAGGCATTGCTATAAATAAAGTCACCACCTGAAGCGTCACTGTACCCCAATGCTCTAAGCAAAAAAGTAATATATTGCTGAGCACTTATGTTTTGTTTTGCACCAAATAATGTTTCAGTAGTACCCTTTGCTATGCCGTTTTCATAAGCATATCCTACATACTTATCAGCCCATGAGTCAACATCAGTAAATGGATGCTTCCATGTTCCATTAGCTGCTGCTTCTTCTTTTCCAAGAAGCCTAACAAGCATAACCAGTGCTTCCTGCCTTGTTGGGGCTTTCTCTAAACTGTAGATTGGATTTCCTGCTGAATCCGTTCCAGTACCTTGAAATAATCCAAACTCATGCAGTGCATCGGCCAAAGTATCCTCATCGTAGCAAAAAGGCTCAGCATATACAAAATTTCCGGCTGAAGCAAAAGATAATACTGCCGTTAAAAGAATCGCTAAAATTTTTTTCATAATACTTCCTCCATTTCCCCAATAAAACATTAATTAATGTTTTTAATAATTTTAATTAACCACCCCCGTAGTGAAAGCATTTTGTATAATATAATTAAATCACTACTGATTAATAAATCATTTTTATTTTATATAATAATTATCATTCATATATTGTAAAGTTTCAATATTTATGTTCAAAAATCACCATTAATTATTTTTGCAATTAATAAAATATAAAACACATGCATTTGAAATTACTTATTTTATTACACTAATAATTCTTATATTGTTTTAATACCCTTCAAATATAATCATCATAATAAATCCTTTTACTTTCATTTTTCATACAAATATTTTATAATTTCGTAATATCATATATTTGCACAATAAAATAAGTTTATGATAAAAAACATATAAATACACATTGTATGTGGTTAATATTTTAAGACGATAGTAGTGAATTTTTATAAAAACGAATCTGAAATAAATGAGATGTATAATAAAGGAAAAGATGCCGTTTTTGAAGAACTTAAAAAACTAAAGAAGAAAATGCTTTTTTAGATTTTATAATAGAAGACTTCGCCAACGGCTTTTTTATAGTGAACATTAATACCAAAGTAATAAAAGTAAATAAAGCGTATGAAGAACTTGCCGAAGTAAAACGTGAAAATATAATGGGTAAATGTGTATTGGATTTTGACAGCACATTTATAGTCCGTTCAACTCAGCATACTGTTTTTAAAACAAAACAGCCAATTACAATAGAGAAAATTTGCTGCCTGCCAATAGAGCAGCATATATAACCAGCAAAGCTATATTAGATAAAAACGGAAAAATAATAATAGTTATAACAAATAACCGATATTTTAAGGAGCTTAATAAGCTTAAATATGAACTTAAATTTCCAAAAATATAGCAGATGAATATTAAAAACGCCTTAATTTCATTAGAAAACAGCTTTATAAAAAAGACTCTGTCATATTAAAAAATAAAAAATGTATTATATATTGTATAAATCGTTTTTTAATTTAAAGCAGCAATTCCTAAAATACGGTTATGTATAACATTTTGACTGTGTTTCCTATGCCTATTGTATTCTTTTAAGAATAATGCCATTTTACTAAAAAGTATTTACTTTTAAGTAAAATATAAATTATTTGTTATCATTCCATAATTTATCAGCCATTTCAGCCCAGTTTTTAGCATAATGTATACACTTATTACACAAATGTTCCACGCTTTCCGGAGACTGAAGGTCTGTTGATTTAGCACCTGACTTTTTAACCATTTCACTCAGGCACTCAGGATTTTCAAGCATAGGGCAAGGCCTAAGCATATTTTCATTAAACGGCTGACCATTATGATAAGCCATGAATATAGGACATTTAAGTGCATCAAGCAAAGTAGAGTTGTGAATATTTGTATTTGAATAATGAATAAATACACATGGCTCAACATCACCGGCAGCATTAATATGTAAATAGTTTCGTCCTCCGGCAATACATCCGCCTACAAATTCTGCATCATTTTGGAAGTCCATGCTGAATATAGACTTTGTGTTACGCATATTTCTTATTCTGTCGTAAACAGTTTTTCTCTGCTCAGGAGTAGGAAGCAAATCTGTCACAGCATCATTTCCCACAGGCATATAATGGAAGAACCATACAAAAAGTGCCCCTGCATCAATAATCATGTCAAAATATTCTTCACTGCTTATATCTTTGTAATTTGCACTTGTATAGCATGTTGAAATACCGAAAGGCAGTTTATGCGATTTAAGAAGTGCCATAGCTTTTTTTACTATTTCAAAATCTCCGCTTCCTCTTCTTCCATCGTTAGCCTTTTCAAAACCTTCTAAACTTATGGCCGGCACAAAATTTTTAACTCTAAGCATTTCCTGACAAAACTTTTCATCAATTAAAGTGCCGTTGGTAAATGTTAAGAACTCACAATCAGGATGCATTTCACAGATTTTAATCAAATCAGATTTACGTACCATAGGCTCACCGCCGGTATATATATACATATAAGTTCCAAGCTCTTTTCCCTGCTTTATTATGCTGTCAATAGTATTCAAATCAAGGTTCAAATTGTGTCCGTATTCGGCAGCCCAGCAGCCGGTGCAGTGAAGGTTGCATGCAGATGTAGGGTCAAGAAGAATTGCCCAAGGAACATTGCACTGCTCTTTATCACGTACTTTTTTCTGCCGCCTGCTTCCAATAAGTGAGGCATTAATAATAAAGTTTTCAATAAAAGTTTTTCTTACACCTGTATCAAGCTGAAAAACTTTCATTATAAGCTGATACCAGTTGCTTTCTGGGTGCTCAAGCACATTATGAAATACAGCTCTTTGTGACTGATATAAATTGTCTTTGTCAAATTTATCAGCCCAATCCATTAATTTATTAAGATTCTTTTCCGGTTCATGCTCAATATATTTAATAGCCTGCTTAATTGCAAAATACTCTGCTGTTTCAATAATAGATTTATTTTCCACTAATATGCTCCTCCTGTCTGATTTAATACCATTAAATCCAATCTGTCTTTATATTTTTAATTAATCAGTATAACTTTGTAATAATATCAACACAGTTTTCAATGCCAAGTGTGCCGCTGTTAAGTGTAATATCGTAATTTTGAGCGTGTCCCCACTTCATATCAGTATAAAATCTGTGATATGCAGCACGTCTTTTATCCTTATCTTTTAAACGTTCTTCCGGAGACTCATCCCTTTCACCATATACCTTAACAATTCTCTCTGCTCTGAATTTCATGTCAGCATGAATAAATACCCTTAAACAGTCTGCTTTGTCTTTAAGTATATAGTCGGCACATCTTCCCACAATTACACATGACTCTTTTTCGGCCAAATCCGTAATTATTTTGTACTGTATTTTCCAAAGATAGTCTTCATTAGTAGGGCCAAATGCTCTGTTTAAAAGTGCTGATGAAAGGAATCCTCCCGGAGCATATTCCCCGGCATCTTTTATATATTTCTCATCAAAACCGCTTTCTGATGCTATTTTCTGAATTAACTCACTGTCATAACACTTAATGCCAAGCTTTTCAGCTGTCATTTTGCCAATTGTACGGCCTCCGCTTCCAAACTCACGGCTTATTGTAATAACTCTGTTTTTCATATTTATTTTCTCCTTACTTTTGATTTATAATATTTAATCACTTAAAGTATTTGAATTTATAAGTTTTTTAATTTCATAAATTACCATTGCCAAAGCAAGTATAAATGCCAAACCATCTGCTACAGGCCCAGACCAAAGTACACCTGTTACACCTATAAATTTAGGAATAATAATGGCCGCCGGCACAAGAAAAATAATCTGCCTTGAAAGGGTAACAACTGCGGATTTAACCGGTTTACCTATGGCCTGTAAATATATAGCTGCCACTGTCTGAAAGCCATTAAGTGGGCAGAGCATAAGAAAAATACGGAAGCACATAACAGCAAATTCATTGTATAATCCTTCTTCCGAACCAAAAAGTGATACCACAGCCATTGGGAAAAACTGAAATATGAAAAACGCAATAATCGCTACAGCTTCTGCAGCAATAATGGCAATATTAAACGCTTTTCTTACTCTTGCAAAATTTTTGCATCCATAATTAAAACCAATTACCGGCTGAGCACCTATGGCAATACCAACTAAAATAGAAATCATAATCTGATTTACTTTCATTACAATACCCATTGCAGTAAGAGGTATTTCAGCACCGTAAACGGATTGTGCTCCATAAGTTGTAAGTAAGTTGTTAGTAAGTGCCATTACTATGGTTATTGCAATCTGTGTTATAAAACTGCTTACACCAAGACTTAATACACTGCCGCATATTTTTCCATGTAAATGAAGTGCTGAAGAATCAAAGTGAAATGTTTTAAAACGTGAGATATATAATATTGATACTATAAAAGATACCACCTGTCCCATTACTGTTGCTATTGCAGCACCACGAACTCCCATTTGGAAAATAAATATAAATATAGGGTCAAATACTGTATTAATAATTGCTCCAAGAAGCATAGAAAACATAGCAAATTTCGGGCTGCCGTCAGCACGTATCATTGAATTTAAAGCTGTTGAAATCATTGTAAAAGGTAACCCAATAGCTATTACATAACCATATTCCAATGCATAATCACGCAGTTTATCAGTTGCACCAAAAATAGTTAATATAGGATTCATAAACACAATGGTTATAACAAGCATCGCTATACCGGCAATAGTAACCATTACAACGGCATTGCCTACACCTTTTTTAACACTGTTAATGTCGCCTTCTCCAAGTTTCAAACTAAGATAAGCCGCACCGCCATCTCCAATAAGTACCGATAAAGCCAACGCAATAATTGTTATTGGAAATACTACGTTTGTAGCACCGTTACCAAGGTAACCTACACCCCAGCCAATAAATATCTGGTCTACAATGTTATAAAGCGAATTAACTAAAAGCGAAATAACACACGGAATAGCAAATTTCACTATTAACCTGCCAACAGGTTCTGTTGCAAAAGGACTTTTGTTTTCTGTCAAAGAATTTTCCATTTTTACTTCCTCCCTATTAAGTAACTAATTACCTATTTAAACAAAAAAACTGACAGTGGATACGAATAATAATTCGGTACACTGTCTGGAAAATTGATTTTCCAAGTTTACTATTCAGAATCAATATTTTTTAATATCATATCAGCCATTTGAATTAATGTTTTCTTTTGTTCTTCCGTAAAATTTTTGCAGAATTCTGATAATACTTCTTCATCCTGTTTAAGTATCATTTTATGAATTCCTTTTGATTTTTCAGTGCAAGTAATCTTTTTGTACCTGCGGTCTATTTCGCTTGGAACACACATAATAAAACCTTTGCTCTCAAGCCTTTGAAGAAGTTTTGTCATTGCAGGATGAGTAACATGCTCTATCTGTTCCAAATCATTCTGATGAATTTCCGTCTCACCTGCTGCTTCCAATCGGCTTACAGAACCCAATACACGAAGCTGAACAGCGGTTAAGTCCAATGTACTGGCTTTTTCATCAAGTTTTTTACGGAAAGCTCTGTTAATAATAGCAATTTTCAAACCAAACGGCATAGCACCCATATTGATTCACCTCTTTAAAATAAGTAACTAATTACATATTATATCTATCATATACTTTTTGTCAATACTGTAAAATCTTAAAATTAAAAAAATAAAATTTCATTTGTGTTATCTGATGTTATAATTAAAAAATAAGACCGAACATCAATATTCAGTCTTATTTTATAGTAATAATTAATCCTGTAAATATTCAAAACTTACAGTTGAATATCCCGTTTCCTCTGTACCGTATGTAGTATCAACAGTATATTTTATTTTGCCTGTAGCTGAATCAATCCATTTATAAACTTTCTGTTCGGCAACTATGACGCCCTCATTATCTTCCAGTGCCATTTTGCAAACTTCTTCATCGCTTAAAATATCACTTACATTAATTTTAACCGTATCTTTTGATATAGGTGTTCCCATTTGGGTTATAAGCAAAACTTTTCCGTTTTCAGTTAAAACATTATATCCATAATCAGATGATAAACCATCTATTGTAAAATTAAATGATAATGTGCCTTCACTCTCGGAACCGATAAAATCAGAAACATTAAAATCCTTGTTTATTTCATTTTTTATATAACTTTCAATACTGCTGTAATCATTGGAGCCTGTTTTATAAATTACATTATCATAAACAACATACTGTTTGGAATTATTTTCAAACACAAGTGTAAAAATACTGTTTTTAGCATTATTTATGCTTTTTTCTAAATTTGAAGCAAAACTGTCATCTTTTGCAACGGATACGGTTTTTGTATTGGAATTATAAATTATTTGGTCGTCACTTAATCCCATGGCATTTAAAAATGAACGTATTGGTACAAAAAGAGTTCCATATTCCGAAATAACTTCTTTTGGCAAATCAAATTCTCCGCCGCTGTATTTAACTTTGCTTTCCCCGGCTTTAAACAAAAAATAATTGTCATATTTCTCATTTTTTATGTTCA
>CALWSS010000019.1 GCA_944384255.1 uncultured Clostridia bacterium | reverse complement strand
CCATTGGTATTTTAAGCTTGCGGCTTATAATCTCCACTATTCTGCTGTTAGCCTGATGCGGAAGCACAAAGTCTAAGTCATCAGATGTAACACCGGCTTTTTCCATAAGGCTCTTTACTGACTTAGGTACTGTTCTTGTGGCAAAGTCAAATATTGCCCTGCCGTCCATGTAAAGGTCCCTTTTTGCCTGTCTTGTTACATCGTTAAAGGCATTGCCTGCCGGAGCATGACCCCCTGTAAGAGCCATACCCTTAGAGCCGTCACTGCCCATTTCCTCTGCAAGAAGGCCTGTTCTTTCTTCTGTTCTTTCAACAAATACACCTGCGGCACCGTCGCCAAAAAGCACACATGTGCTTCTGTCCTCAAAGTCAAGATACTTTGAAAGGACTTCAGCGCCTATTACTATGGCATTTTTGTATACACCGCTTTTTATATATTTATCGGCTATTGAAAGACCGAATATAAAGCCTGAGCATGCAGCGCCTACATCAAATGCAACGGCATTTGCTGCACCTATATTGCCCTGAACAAGGCATGCCGTAGACGGTGTTGTGTAATCGGCCGAAACCGACGCAACTATTATTAAATCAATATCCAAAGGGCCAATACCTGCCTTTTGAATAAGTTCCTTTGCAACCCCTGTGGCTAAATCGGAAGTATTTTCGCCTTTTGAAAAATGGCGTCTTCTTATTCCGCTTCGAGAGCTTATCCACTCATCGTTAGTATCAACAATTTTAGCCAGGTCGTCATTTGTTACAATCATATCAGGCACACAGGCACCTGTAGCAGTAATTTTAGAAAAATACATGACCAATCTCCCATATTTAATTTTTTATACCGGCTTAAAACCTGCTTAACATTCGTTTTTTATATACCTGTCCAGCTTTTTAAGAGCTCCGTAAAGAAGATTAACCTCTTCTTTAGTCAGGTTTTGAGTGCAGTTTTTAATCATCTGTATATGAAACTGAGCGTGTATTCTGTAAAGAAGCCGGCCCTTTCCCGTTAAGCGTACCTTAACCACACGCCGGTCATCCTGGCATCTGAACCGTTCCACATAGCCCTTTTTAACAAGGTTATTAACAGCCACAGTCAGGGTGCCCATAGTTATTCTAAGGCTTTTAGCCACAGAACTCATGCTTTTAGCTTCATACATTCCTATAGCGTCTATTGTGTGTACTTCCGTAATGGAGACATCCTTAAAACGCCCCGCTTTAAAGGCGTTGCTTTCTATTTTAACAATACTGTTGTAAATATCCACTATAAGCTCATTTAACGAGCGGCAGAGGCTGTCCATAATTTAATCACCCTGAAAATGACTTAATTATCCAAATATTTTGATAGTCAAAGTATAATTGATTATTTCTTATTAGTCAAGTATGATTAGAACGCAAAAAAAGCCCCGTTTTTTTATTTAAAATATATTATGCTGAATTTTTATTAAGCCTTATGGATAAATACACATAAAAATAGATATTTTTGGTACTATTTTATTTTACACCATTTTATTAATTTGTAAAACAAAAAGCGGTTTAAACGGCATTATGCCAATTAAAAAAGCACTGTGCCAATTTATACAGGAAAAACGTGATTAAAAATCCTTTAGAATTATTATACCACAAATATCCTTTTATAACATTAATAAACAACGGTGTTGATTAAAAATTTACACTCTGTTCATAATATAATCCGTAAACTTTAAGCTCTTTATATCCCCAAAGCGCCTTTGTGGTAAAACTATACAAAATAGTATTAAAATAACTGTAAGTTAAATTTGGCCGCCACATATTGACAACACTTAAATCATATAATATAGTAATCTAAACTACATGTATAATATTCAGCTTAAATTTCAGATAATTTTAATATACAGGAGATGTTAATATGAAGCTTAAACCGGTTAATATAGGGAATTTAACTTTAAAAGTGCCCATTATTCAAGGCGGTATGGGCATAGGCGTAAGCCTTTCTTCCCTTGCCGGAGCAGTTGCCAAAGAAGGCGGTATGGGCGTTATTTCTGCGGCTCAGCCCGGCTTTGACCGTGAGGAATGGAAAACAGACCCACTTGGCGCTAATTTAAAGGCTTTGGGTGAGCATATAGAAAGAGCAAAAGAAATTTCAAATAACGGTGTTATAGGCGTTAATATAATGCGTGCTTCATGTGATTATGATAAATATGTTCAGTGCTGTGTGGATAACGGTGCCGATGCCATAATTTCAGGTGCCGGTCTGCCGGTGGAGCTTCCTAAGCTTTTGGAAGGCACAAGCGTTAAATTTGCACCTATTGTTTCATCACTTAAAGCGGCTAAAGTGCTTTTTACACTTTGGGAAAGACGCTACAAAAGAGTATCCGACTTTGTTGTTATAGAAGGCCCTAAAGCCGGCGGACACCTTGGCTTTACACCGGAAGAAGCCGTTAATCTTACAAAAGAACAATACGATGAGGAAGTTAAAAAAATAATAGACTACGTTCACTCTTATGGCGAAAAAATAGGCAAATTCATACCTGTTTTTTTTGCCGGCGGTGTATTTGACAGAAGCGATATTGACCATTATATGGCTTTAGGTGCCGACGGTGTGCAGATGGCTACCCGCTTTGTTACAACCTATGAGTGTGATGCACCTATGAGCTTTAAAGAGGCTTACTTAAATGCAACAAAAGATGACATAGTTATTGTTAAAAGCCCTGTAGGCATGCCGGGCAGAGCCATAAGAAACCCGTATGTTAAGCTCAGGGAAAAAGAGCGTGAGAAAATAACACACTGCTTCAGATGTCTTGAAAAATGTGACCCTGCTACAACGCCTTACTGCATTACAATGGCCCTTATACGTGCCGTAAGAAGCAATGATGAAGCCGATGATTCACTTATATTCTGTGGTGAAAACGCTTACAGACTTAATAAGCTTACAACAGTTAAAGAAATTTTCGACGAAATTAATCAATAAATGTTAATGTTTATGCCCCACATAAACTTTACAAAAAAAGACCGCTGTTCTTTTGGAACAAACGGTCTTTTTGTTTTAGTATATGTACTGTATTTTAAATTAAATAATGCATTATTTAACTATCCGGCAGAAATATTATTTGTTGCTGTCCTTAAACATGTTATACATATCCTGCCTTGTTATTTCTTTTGTAACTGTGGCAAGCTTGCCTTTAATCTGCATCATCTCATCGGTATAATAATTTATTTCGCTTTCGGTAAAGTGCACACGTTTTGTAAGCTTTTCCAAAAATCCGTCTAAATCAGCAGTGCTTTCAAAGCCCAAAAGGGAAAGTATTTTCTCAACTCTGTCCTGCTCAGGTACAAAATCCATGTATGCCTTTGTAAACTGTGCATTTGCTGCACCATGAGGAAGCTCTTTAAAGAAAGTTAAATAATACCCCATGGCATGAGGAAGTGAAGTCTGGGACTGAGCTATTGCCATACCGCCTAATGTTGAAGCCAAAAGCAGTTTTTCCCTTGTTTCGGTGTTAAACTCGCCTTTTAAAAGCGGATATTTGCAGTCTTTAAAAATTTCCATACCCTTTTCGGCTATGGCATCACTTAAAAATCCGTTTTCAGAGCAAAGATAAGCCTCTATAAGGTGTGTAAGGGCATCAACAGCCGTGTTTCTTGTTACACCTACAGGCAGTGATTCAAAATATTTAACATCAAGAAATGCTGCATCTGCAAATGTTCTTTTGGCTATGCCCATTTTTGTTTTCTTTTCTGGAACAGTTAAAATTGCATACTGTGTAACTTCGCTGCCTGTTCCGGCAGTTGTAGGTATTTCAACTACAGGCAAATGAGAACTTTGGCCTTTTTCAAACAAAAACTGTACCGGTTTATCAGGGTTACAAGCTAAAAAAGCCACCGCCTTGGCACTATCCATAGGTGAGCCGCCGCCTATACCAATTACAAAGTCTGCTTTTTCTTCTACAGCTTTTGCAGTTGCTTTTTCAATAGTGCTTACAGACGGGTTTTCCTCAATCTGGTCAAAAACAATATAATTTATATTGGCGCTTTCAAGAGCTTTAACAACATCGGCTTGTGAGCCGTTATTTTTAGCTGAGGTTCTGCCTGTTAATATAATGGCTTTTTTGCCGAACTGTTTAAAAACTTCGGCATTTTTCAAAACACAGTCTTTTCCGAAATAAACCTTAGTTGGCATAAAATAATTAAAATCTTTCATTTAGCAAGCCTCCCCGAATTTTATTGTTTTAATAAGTATACCTTTTAGTCATAATGTTTGTAAACATATTTATCCACAATAATATTAATGAATTTACGTTTTTTCACAAGAGTTATCCACCAAAATTAACGATAAAACCATAGATATCCACCGTGTTATCCACAATATCACCGGCGCCGTTATTTTTAAGGAATATTTTATCCCTAAAACCGTAACTTACACTCAGCACTTTTAAACCGGCATTTTTCCCTGTTAAAACATCCACTTCCGAGTCCCCTACATAAAGGGTTTCGCTTTTTTCGGCATTTAATTTTTTAAGTGTTATCTCAACCATTTTAGGCTCGGGCTTTCGGGCAATGCCTTCTTTTTCACCTGTTACGGCATCAAATATGCCGTTAAAAAGAGTATCGCAAATTTCCTGAGCTGCATTTTGCGGTTTATTTGTAATTACGGCAAGCTTAATGCCTTTTGATTTTAATTTTTTCAAAACTTCCGTTATGCCGTTATAAGGCTTTGTTTTAATAAGGCAGTGAGTAAAATAATAAGCCTTAAATTCATTATAAATTAAATCAAAATCATCTCTTTTTTCGGGAAGAGAAAGGAAAAGGAGCTTTTTAAGACCATTTCCCACAAAAGAGTTTACTTCTTCAAGGCTTCTTTCTTTGTAGCCGTATTTATTTAAAATATAATTCACACTGTCGTGAAGGTCGTAAATACTGTTTATAAGTGTTCCGTCCAAATCAAAAAATACATTTTTAATATTATGCATAAAAACACTTCCCTTTTATTTTGTCAGTGTGAATTTACCACAGAAAAAAATATTTTTCAACACAAAAATAAGGCGCCTAATAGGCGCCTTTATATTTAACTTATTTTTCAACAGCTACTGTTTCGCCGTTTTCTATTATATAATCAGCTTTGTCAAGCACACTCTGAGGTATTTCAATACCGATTTTTTCTGCAATGTCTTTGTTAACTGTTATATTGTTTGTTTTAGGATACTCAACAGGCATTGTTGAAATATCTCCGCCTTCAAATACCTTTTTAGCAAACTCGCCTGTTTGAAGTCCAAGCTGATAAAAATCCAGACCTACTGTTGCAAGACCGCCGTTTTCACACATTCCGGCTTCGCCTACAATTACAGGTATCTGTTTTGTTTCGGAAATCTGGCCTACTGTTGCCATTGTTGAAGCAAATGTGTTGTCTGTAGGAAGGTATATAACATCAACCTTTTCTGCCATTGTTTCAACTGCCTGAGCTACATCGTTTGAGCCTGTAACTGTGCTTACTTCAACTGTAAGACCAAGCTTTTCAGCCTCAGCCTGAGCTGTTTCGGCCTGAACCTGACTGTTTACTTCGCTGGAGTTATACATAATACCTACTGACTGTGCATCAGGAATAATTTCTTTAAGAAGTGCCATCTGGTCGGCAATAGGTGTTTCATCGTTAACGCCTGAAACATTTCCTCCCGGCTCCTCATTGCTTTCAACAAGGCCTGCTGCCTCAAATGATGTTATGGCTGTACCAATTACAGGTATATCCTGTGTTTCTGTAGCTAAAGACTGTGTAGCCGGTGTTGAAATACCTACAAGATAGTCGTATTCATTATTTACAAACTGCTGGCTTATTGTTTTAAGATTTGACTGGTCGCCTTGTGCATTCTGATAGTCAAATACTATGTTTTCCCCGTCTGTATAACCGTTTTCTGCTAAATAATCAAGAAATCCCTGACGGCATTTATCAAGAGCATCATGCTCGCTTAACTGCAAAATACCTACTGTTATAGCCTCAGAAGAAGTTTCGCCTGAAGCAGATGCAGAAGATGTTTCACCTGAAGCAGAAGCTTCTCCACTGCCTGATGAACTTGATGATGAGCCGCAGCCGGTAAATGATAATAAAACAGCGGCAGTCATAACAGCTGCTAAAATTCTGAAATTCTTTTTCATACTTACATATCCCCCTTTAAACACCTCTTTGTAATAAAAGCCAAATTAAATTGGTGTCATTGATTATAGCACAGAGTTTTTTAAATTTCAATACTTTAAAGTGCAAAACTTTAAAGTGATATGTTTTTGAAGTGATAAAGTTTTTTGGCTGTAATAATTGAAATATATATATAATTGTGCTATTGTATCAATAAGCTTTACAAAAAATTCAAAACAAACTAACTCACAAAGGGAGATGTATTATAAATGGGAATTAAACCAAGAAAAGTAGTTATTATAGGTGCCGGACATGTAGGAAGCCATGTAGGCTCAAGCCTTATGATGATGAATGTTGTTGATGAGCTTGTTTTTATTGATATTGACGAGAAAAAGGCTCATGCTCATGCTCTTGACCTTTACGACAGTGTAAGCTCACTTAACGAAAATATATCAGTTAAAGTAGGCGGTTATGAAGAATGTGCCGATGCTGATGTAGTTGTTATTTCAGCCGGAACACAGCCTGTACCGGGCAAAAAACGTCTTCAAATGTTCGACGAAACAATGGAAATACTTCAGGACATTATTCCAAAGCTTAAAAACAGCGGTTTTAACGGCATAGTTGTAAGCATTTCAAACCCGGCAGACATTAT
>CALWSS010000018.1 GCA_944384255.1 uncultured Clostridia bacterium | reverse complement strand
AGTTTATAAGTGGCATATTTGTAAATTACACAATAATTGAATTATATTATAATTAAATTACTCCTGTCAAGGTATTTTTTTTTTTTATTTCATAATTTATTTTTAAAAGTGTAAGGCCTTCAGGTCCGGCTGTTTTGCCTGCCTTTGTCCTGTCAAGGTTTGATATAATTTCTGCAATATCTTTATAATTAATTCGGCCTTCACCAGCAAGCATAAGTGTTCCAGCTATTATTCTTATCATGTTATACAAAAACCCGTCGCCTGTAACAGTAATTGAAACAAAATCTCCTTCACGCTTAACATCTATGTCAAATATTGTTCTTACTGTTGTTTTGGAGCTGTTTCCGGAAGCGGCAAAAGCCTTAAAATCATGGGTGCCTAAAAAAGCCTTTGAAGCCTCGTCCATTTTATTTTCGTCTAAATGCTTATAACAAAACTCGCTATATTTACGGCATATAGGATTTTTATACTGCCCGTTATATATTTTATAAACATAAGTTTTATTAACACAGTCATACCGTGGGTGAAAGTCATCACTTACAGCAACAGCTTCTGTAATAACTATATCTTCCGGCATAAAAGGTCTTACAGCAAGGGGCAGTTTTTCAACCGGTACTGTGGTGTCAACATCAATAACGGCTCTTTGGCCTAAAGCATGTACTCCCCTGTCAGTACGGCTTGCACCTATTACTGTAATTTCTTTTTTAAAAAAATCGCTTAATGCCTTTTCAACTGCTCCCTGTACTGTAGGTACTGTGTTATCCGGCTGTTTCTGCCATCCGTAATAATCAGAGCCGTCGTAGGCTATTGTAAGCAGTATCCTTCTTTGCATAAAATCACCATATAATCATTATAGCCACAGTAATTACAATATATAAAACAATAATAACCGAAGCCTTATAGTCACAGCCTTTTAAAATCATTTTATTCATTCTTGTACGGTTGTTTCCGCCATGATAGCACCTTGCCTCCATAGCCGTTGCCAGCTCGTCTGCACGTCTGAAAGCTGAAACAAAAAGCGGCACAAGAACAGGCACAAGACTTTGAGCTTTCTGCTTTAATCCGCCTGTTTCAAAATCAGCACCTCTTGCCTGCTGAGCCTTCATAATTTTATCTGTTTCATCAAGAAGTGTAGGCACAAATCTTAAAGCAATAGACATCATCATAGCAATTTCGGCAGAAGGCACACCTATTTTTCTAAAAGGCTTTAAAAGACTTTCTATTCCGTCTGTAAGCTGTATAGGCGTAGTTGTAAGAGTTAAAAGAGATGAACCTATAATAAGCATTATAAGCCTTACAACCATTTTTATGGCCATATACACGCCTTCAAGTGTTACTTTAATAATTCCCACCTGCAAAAGTATATGTGTTCCCTTTGTTGTTATAACATTAAGTATTGCCGTAAGGAATATTATAAAAAGTATGCTCTTTATTCCTCTGAATATAAAGCTTGACGGCACTTTTGAAACAGCAATAACAAGCGCCAAAGCCAGTATTGAAAATACGTATGAGTATATGTCGTTTATTATAAAAAGCATTACAACAAATGCCATTGTTCCAAGTATTTTAACTCTGGGGTCAAGCCTGTGAATAGCCGAGTCCGAGGCATAGTACTGACCAACAGTTATATCTCTAATCATTTTGTCACCTGCTTAAGCAATTCATATAAAACATCTGTGGCTTCATCTACTGTATAAACATCCTGAGGAACATTTAAGCCGTTATCCTTAAGACCTTTCATTACATAGCTTGTTTGTGGTGCCGCAAGACCCATTTCTTCCAGCTCCGAAACATGTGAAAATACTTCTTTTGGTGTTCCTGTTAAAGCCACATGCCCGTTATTCATTACCACAATTCGGTCGGCATATTTTGCCACATCTTCCATACTATGAGAAACAAGTATAACTGTAATGCCTGTTTCTTTGTGCATGTGGTCTATGGCGCCTAA
The DNA here is from genome assembly GCA_944384255.1 of uncultured Clostridia bacterium. Lineage (GTDB taxonomy): Bacteria > Bacillota > Clostridia > Lachnospirales > Anaerotignaceae > Neoanaerotignum_A. The sequence continues at coordinate 10,935 of CALWSS010000018.1, read as the reverse complement.
TATTTCGTCACGACCTCGTGGGTCAACACCGGCTGTAGGCTCATCAAGAACAAGTACCCGAGGATTCATTGCCAATATACCTGCAATAGCAACCCTTCTTTTTTGTCCACCGCTTAACTCAAAAGGCGATTTATCGTAAAATGATTGGTCAAGGCCAACCAAATTCAAGGCTTTTTCTGCCGCGGCATTAACTTCTTCTTCACTTAATCCCATATTTTTAGGACCATAACACACATCTTTAAAAACTGTCATTTCAAAAAGCTGGTGTTCAGGGTACTGAAAAACAAGGCCTACTTTCTGTCTTATGGCTTTAAGCTTTGTTTTATCGGCATTAATATCCTCACCGTCAAGTAATATCTTGCCGCTTGTAGGCTTAATTAATGCGTTTAAGTGCTGTATAAGTGTTGACTTTCCAGAGCCTGTGTGGCCTATAAAAGCCACAAACTCGCCGTCATTTATTGTTATATTTACATCATCAAGGGCTTTTCTTTCCATTGCTGTGCCCGGATTATACAAATGTGTTAAATGGCTGATTTCAATCGACATATAGCACCTACCATTTCTTCCGGTGTTAAAATATCTGCCGGAATATCAATGCCTTTTTTACGAAGGTTATAAGCTATTTCTGTAACCTGCGGGACTTCAAGGCCAAAGCTTTTCATTTTTTCCACCTGAACAAGAACCTCACGTGGTGAACCGTCCATTACAATGTGTCCGTCATCAATTACTATTATTCTGTCGGCACCTACTGTTTCGTCCATATAATGAGTTATAAGAACTGTTGTAAGGCCTTTTTCTTTATTAAGGCGTGTTATGGTATTTATAACATCTTTACGACCTTCCGGGTCAAGCATAGCTGTCGGCTCATCAAGAACAATACATTCCGGCTGCATAGCAAGAACTCCGGCTATGGCTATTCTTTGTTTCTGGCCGCCGCTTAATTTTGAAGGAACACTCTTTTTAAAATCTTCCATGTGAACGGTAGCTATGGCATTATCCACCCTGCGTCGGATTTCGTCAGGCTCTATACCTAAGTTTTCAGGACCAAAAGCCACATCTTCCTCTACTATTGTAGCCACTATCTGGTTATCAGGATTTTGAAAAACCATACCTGCACTTTGACGTATATCCCAAATAAACTCATCGTTTTTAGTGTCATATCCGTTTATCCAAAGTGTTCCGCTTGTAGGACGAACAAGGGCATTTATATGCTTTGCCAAAGTTGACTTACCGGAACCGTTATGGCCTAAAACAGCTACAAAAGAGCCTTTTTCTATTTCGATATTTATATTATCAAGAGCAACTATTTTTTTAGTGATACTCTTTCCTTTTTCCTCGTAAGTAACCGAATATTCATAACTTAAATTCTCGGTTTTAATCATTGTATCCACGAATGCACCTTCCTGCCTTAAATATTATGCTAAACAGAAAAATTATACACCAAAAATCAATTTATTTCACTGAAAAATCCACAAATTTTATGTTTTTTTCACTAAAATAAACTTTTAAAAAGGGGATTAAGCTGACTTAATCCCCTTTTTTGTGTTATTTTCGTAATTTAGCTTAAAATCAGATAAGCTCAAGAATTACCATTTCAGCAGCATCGCCTTTACGTGGTCCGATTTTAATCATTCTTGTGTAGCCACCTTTACGGTCAGCATACTTTGGAGCAATCTCATCGAAAAGCTTAGCAGCCATATCAACTTTTTTAGAAAGCTTTCTTACTTTCTTTCCGTCCTTTGGAACCTCTGTTACAGGATAAAGAACGCTGAGGATTTTTCTTCTTGCTGCAAGTCTTGAAGGGTTATCCTTCTTAATTGTCTTTTTAACCTCATCATAAACTGTAACTTTTTTGCCGTTTACAGTTTCTTTTACTCTAGCGCCGTTAGCGTCTTTTTTAGCAACTTTAGCTGTTACTTCAACCTCTGTAAAGTTGTCTTTTTCCTTAACAGCAAGAGTGATAAGCTTTTCAGCAATTCTTCTTACTTCTTTAGCTCTTGTATCAGTTGTTGTAATTTTACCGTTGTAAAGTAAATTTGTAACCTGATTTCTTAAAAGAGCCTTTCTCTGTGATGATGTTCTTCCAAGTTTTCTGTAGCCTGAACCTGTCATTTTAATCCTCCGCTTTCTGCGAAACTTACCCCAGAATTGCCGCTCTTACGGTCTTACGCAAAACTGTAATTTCGCCATAAATAATAAATCAACTATATTATTCTTCACTCGGCTTTAAGCTAAGACCGAGTTCCGCCATCTTGTTAAGCACTTCCTCAAGGGATTTGCGTCCAAGATTACGTACTTTCATCATTTCGTCTTCCGTTTTGCTTGCTAAATCTTCAACAGTGTTGATGCCTGCTCTCTTAAGGCAGTTATAAGAACGAACAGAAAGATCAAGTTCTTCAATGCTCATTTCAAGTACTTTTTCTTTCTTGCCTTCTTCTTTTTCTACAATAATTTCGGCATTCTTAGCATTTTCGGAAAGATCTACAAATAAGTTAAGGTGCTCGTTAAGTATTTTAGCGCCATAACTTACAGCATCGTCAGGAGCTATTGTTCCATTTGTCCAAACTTCAAGTGTAAGCTTATCATAGTCTGTAATCTGGCCAACACGTGTGTTTTCAACAAGGAAATTAACTCTTCTGACAGGTGTATATATTGAGTCAACAGGAAGCATGCCTATAGGCTGGTCTTCTCTTTTATTCTTATCAGCACCAACATAGCCTCTGCCTCTTGTTATTGTTATTTCCATATAAAGCTTGCTGTTTGGGCCGCCGCTTAATGTTGCTATATGATGGTCAGGGTTCATTATTTCAATATCACTGTCTACTTTAATATCAGAAGCTTTAACTTCGCCTTCACCCTCAAAATCAATATAAGCAAGTTTTGGCTCAAAGCTGTCGCTTGTATTTTTAATTGCAAGACCTTTAAGGTTGAGAATTATCTCTGAAACGTCTTCCTTAACGCCAGGAATAACACTGAATTCATGCAGCACTCTGTCTATTTTAACATTGCTTACTGCGGCGCCCGGAAGAGATGAAAGCAAAATTCTTCTGAGAGAATTTCCCAGTGTTGTGCCGTAACCCCTTTCAAGAGGCTCAACAACAAAACGACCATAAGTTCCATCCGATGCCATTTCAGCAATCTCTATACGAGGTTTCTCAAACTCTAACACAATATAAACCTCCTCTGTGTAATAAATAGAATAAGAAAATAAAGTTTCATAAGCAGTGGAGTCAATACGAACCCCACTGCTTTTAGTGTTGCATTAATATTATTTAGAATAGAGCTCGACAATGAATGTTTCCTCAACAGGAACATCAATCTGTGATCTCTGAGGTCTTGCTACTACTGTGCCTTTTAAGTTCTCATGATCAGCTGTAAGCCATTCAGGAACTATTCTTGTGTCTGTAACCTCAAGAATATCTTTGTATCTCTGCATTGAAGTATATTTCTCTTTAATTTCGATAACATCTCCAACTTTAAGAGCGTATGATGGGATATCTACAGGCTTGCCGTTTACAAGTACATGTTTATGACGAACAATCTGTCTTGCTTCTTTTCTTGTTCTGCCATAGCCAAGTCTGAACATTACGTTGTCAAGTCTTAATTCAAGAAGCATAAGGAGGTTTTCACCAGGGATACCCTCTTTTTTAGCCATCTTTTCAGCTTTTGCGTAATATCCTCTAAACTGTTTCTCAAGAACGCCGTATATAAATTTAGCTTTCTGTTTTTCTCTCATCTGAAGGCCGTACTCACTTATTTTTCTTCTTGTGTTAGCCGGCTGTTTTTTAGATTTCTTTGCAATTCCTAAGTAGATTGGATCAAGATCAAGTGATCTGCATCTCTTAAGAACAGGAACCATATCTCTTGCCATTTAAACTCGCACCTCCTAATTAGACTCTTCTGCGTTTTGGTGGTCTGCATCCGTTATGTGGAACAGGTGTAACGTCTTTAATCATTGTTACGCTAAGACCTGCTGCCTGAAGAGCACGAATTGCAGCCTCACGTCCTGAACCAGGACCCTTAACAAATACTTCAACAGTCTTAAGGCCGTAGTCTGAAGCAGCGTTTGCAGCTGTTTCAGCAGCCATCTGTGCAGCATAAGGAGTTGATTTTCTTGAACCCCTGAAGCCTAACTGACCAGCGCTTGCCCATGAGAGTGCGTTGCCTGCCGCGTCTGTAATTGTAACTATTGTATTATTAAATGTGGACTGGATATGTGCCTGACCACGTTCTACATGCTTTTTGTCACGACGTCTACGAGTAGTCGTTTTCTTTACAGCTTTCTTTGCCATTTGACGTAAACCTCCCTACTTATTTCTTCTTGTTAGCAACAGTTTTTCTTGGGCCTTTTCTTGTTCTTGCATTTGTCTTTGTCTTCTGTCCTCTTACAGGAAGGCCTTTTCTGTGACGGATTCCTCTGTAGCATCCAACTTCCATAAGACGTTTGATGTTAAGAGCGATTTCTCTTCTAAGGTCACCTTCTACTGTTGTATGTGTTTCATCTATAGCTTCACGGATTTTAGAAACCTCGTCGTCTGTAAGGTCTCTAACTCTTGTATCAGGATTTACGCCTGCTTTTTTTAATACTTTAACAGCTGTTGAATGTCCAATGCCATATACATAAGTAAGACCTATTTCAACGCGCTTTTCTCTTGGTAAATCTACACCAGCGATACGTGCCATGTGTACTTTGCACCTCCATAATAAACTCTACTGAAAAATTCAATTTATTCTTTAGGGCAATTTACAGAAATACAGATTAAACATCTGCCAGCCGCTCTGAAAATATACCTAAATATCAATGACGGATTTAACATAGTTTGCTTCAGGGGTTTCATGCACCCCTAATAAAGCCATAATTACAACCACAATTTCCTGCTCATAAGCAAAAAACGCAAGTTAAAATCAGCCTTGTTTCTGTTTGTGTTTTGGATTTTCACAAATAACCATTACACGGCCTTTTCTCTTAATTACTCTGCACTTTTCACACATAGGCTTAACAGATGGTCTAACTTTCATTGTGATTTCTCCTTTCTAAATCCTTCTATTACTTTGCTCTCCAAATTATTCTGCCTTTTGTAAGGTCGTATGGAGACATTTCAATTAAAACCTTATCTCCAGGAAGAATTCTTATAAAATTCATTCTAAGCTTTCCTGAGATATGAGCTAATATTTTATGTCCATTTTCAAGTTCTACCTGAAACATGGCATTTGGTAATTTTTCTATAACGGTTCCTTCCAATTCAATTACGTCGTCTTTAGACATAAAGAACCTCCTCTACATTTCCTTGCAATACTCTTTAATCGCCTTAAGGATGTCGGCATCAAGCAGATAGCTTTTTTCCTCAAGTTTTTTCTTTATATCTTCGCAGACATGTTTTGTTCCTTGTACATGCTTGATTTTTTTACGTTTTGGGTGCTCAAGCCGGCGGTTTTTTCCATCTGCTAAGTATAAATACTCACCGTCGACAGCTGTTACTATGAAAGGAAGGGTTTTGTCATGACCGCTTTTGGAAAAGACAATCTGACCTGTTTCAAAATCCATTTCATCACCTCAAAGTGTATATTAAAATCTACTGTCTGTACAGATTATAAAGTAAGTATTTCAGGCTCACCGTCAGTTATATAAACAGTATTCTCATAGTGTGCAGCGTTTTTACCGTCAAGAGTAACAGCCGTCCATTCGTCATCAAGAACTTTAAGTTCGTAAGTACCGGCTGTAACCATAGGCTCAATAGCAAGGCACATGCCTTTTAAAAGCTTAGGACCTCTGCCGTGTTGTCTGTAGTTTGGTATAGCCGGGTCTTCATGCATGTGGCGGCCTATTCCGTGGCCTACATAATCCCTTACAACACCAAATCCGTTGCTTTCAACGTAATCCTGAACCGCAGCGGATATATCAAATAAATGGCAGCCAACTTTGGCAAATTTAATGCCCTCGAAAAAGCTTTGTTTTGTTACATCAATAAGCCTTTGATCCTCAGGTGAAATTTCGCCCACACCATAAGTTCTGGCACAGTCTCCATTAAAACCGTAAATAATGGAGCCCATATCTATACTTATAATGTCGCCTTCTTTTAGCTTACGCTTGCCGGGTATGCCGTGTACTATTACCTCGTTAACCGATGTGCATATAGAGCCCGGAAAGCCGCCATAACCTTTAAATGATGGAATAGCGCCGCGGCCTCTTATGAACTTTTCGGCAATAGTATCAAGCTCCAATGTTGTTACTCCCGGCTTGATATGCTCATGTAACACAGCATCAAGTTCTACAAGTATTTTACCTGCTGCACGCATTTTTTCAATTTGTTCTTCCGTTTTAATAGTTATAGCCATTTGTCAGTCCCCTAACTCAGCAAAAATAGCATTTGTTACATTATCAACGCCGCTCATTCCGTCAACCTCAAATAAATTACCCTGTTTCTTATAGTAAGCTACAAGAGGTTCACTCTGTTCATGGAATGTTGCAAGACGTGCTTTTCCTGCTTCTACAGTATCATCTTTTCTCTGTGTAAGATGCTCACCGCATACATCACAGATACCAGGTACTTTAGAAGGAACTGATATTTTGTTATAGGAAGCGCCGCATTTTGGGCATGTTTCTCTTGCGGTAATTCTTTCAAGAAGGGCTTCATCAGGGCAGTTGATGTAAATAGCCTTGTCAATGCTTCCTATAAGCTCGTCAAGCTTTTCAGCCTGAACAACTGTACGTGGGAAACCATCTAATATAAATCCGTTTTTGCAGTCATCGGCTTTAATACGCTCTTTTACAATAGCAATTATAAGCTCATCAGAAACAAGGCTTCCTGAAGACATAATATCTTTAACTTTAAGGCCAAGTTCTGAGCCTTTAGCTACTTCTTCTCTAAGCATATCTCCTGTTGAAATGTAAGCAAGGCCGTACTTAGCAATAAGTTTTCTTGCCTGTGTGCCCTTGCCTGCTGCAGGAGCGCCAATAAGTACCAATTTCATTAGCTTTCCCTCTTTTCCAAAAAACTTAAGGCCGCGGGGAAATGCCAAAGCATTTCCCTTTGAACCGTAATCAATTAACTTAAGAATCCTTTATAGTGGCGCATAAGAAGCTGTGATTCCATAGCTTTTACTATATCAAGTGCAACACCAACAACGATTATAAGTGTTGTACCGCCGAAACCGACATTAAGTCCGAATACCCACTGAAGTATAAGTGGTACAAGAGCTATAAGTGCAAAAGCAATTGCACCAATAAATGTTACTCTGTTTACAACTCTTGTAATAAAGTTGCTTGTAGGCTGGCCAGGTCTTATACCAGGTATAAAACCACCGTTCTTTTTCATATTCTCGGCTATCTGGTTAGGATTAATAACAATAGATGTGTAGAAATAAGCAAAGAATATAATAAGGACTACATAAAGTATAGCACCTATAGGTGATGTAAGCCTAAGAGCTTCTATAATTTTTGTATATGTCGGGCCCGGATTAAAGAACTGTCCTATAGTTTCAGGGAACTGCACAAGTGAGATAGCAAAGATGATAGCTAAAACACCTGCTGTATTAACCTTAATAGGCATAAATGTTGACTGACCAGCAAATGTTCTTCTGCCCATCATTTTTCCTGAATACTGAACTGGAATTCTTCTTTCGCCGTCGTGTACTATAACAATAAACACAATAACAGCCAAAAGCAGTATAAGCACCGCTGCTACTTTTGCTATTCCTGTAGCGTCTCCGCCCTGTGCATAATATACAAGGGATGTAATTCCGCTTGGAAGATTAGAAACGATGTTTACAAAGATTATCATTGATGAACCGTTTGTAATGCCTTTGTTTGTAATCTGCTCAGCAAGCCACATAATGAATGTTGAGCCTGCAACAAGTGACAAAACAGAGCACACTAATATAACAGCGCTTGATGAAGTAAACATACTTCTGTAGCTTAATGTTATACCTATAGCTTGGATTATTGCCAATACAACTGTAAGATAACGGGTATAGCTGGAAATTTTTTTCCTGCCGTCCTCGCCCTCTTTTGCTAACTGCTCAAGTTTTGGTATGGCAACTGTAAGCAGCTGCATTATAATTGATGCATTGATATACGGTCCGATACCCATTGAGAATATAGACCATCTGGAATTGTAACCGCCTGCTATAATGTTATAAAGTGTTCCTGTACTTGCCGAGTCCTGAGCTGCCTTAACAGCTGCAACACTAATACCAGGCAGCGCTACATGTGCACCTAATCTTATTATAGCAAGTATTACAAATGTGTAAAGAATTTTATTTCTAATATCCTTTACCTTCCATGCGTTTACAAACAATCTAATCAATTAGATCACCTCAGCTTTTCCGCCTGCTGCCTCGATTTTCTCAACTGCTGTTTTGCTGAACTGATTAATTTTAACTGTAAGCTTTTTCTCAAGTGTACCAACACCAAGAATCTTAACGCCGTCTCTTGGGTTTTTAACAAGACCTGATTCGATTAATGCCTGTAAATCTACAACTGCGTCGTTATCAAATATGTTAAGAGCCGCAACATTAATGCCTACGATCTCTTTAGTGTTTCTGCATGTGAAACCTCTCTTAGGAAGTCTTCTGTAAAGAGGCATCTGACCGCCTTCAAAACCTGCTTTTCCGCCTGATCCTGAACGGGCTCCCTGTCCCTTATGGCCTCTGCCTGCTGTTTTGCCGTTTCCTGAAGCGTGACCTCTGCCTCTTCTCCAAGCCTTAGCATTGGAACCCTCAGCTGGTCTTAATTCACCTAACTTCATTGTCGCACCTCCTTAAATTAAATTTCTTCTACCTTAACAAGGTGGCTAACCTGTTTAACCATACCTCTTGTGGCAGCGTTATCCTGCTGAATAACTGATGAGTTTAATTTTTTCAAGCCTAAAGCCTGAACTGTTTTTTTATGCTTCGGAATAGCACCTATAGTAGATTTCACTAATGTGATTTTAATTTCAGCCACTTTAAATTCCTCCTCAGCCTAAAATTTCTTCAACAGTCTTACCGCGTAACTTAGCTACTCTCTCTGGTGTAGTAATGTTAGCTAAACCTGCTATTGTAGCACTAACTACATTTCTCTTATTATTTGAACCTAAAGATTTTGTTCTGATATTTCTGATACCAGCAAGCTCTAATACGGCACGAGCTGGGCCGCCGGCGATAACGCCAGTACCTTCAGCAGCTGGCATAAGTCTTACGCTTGCGCTTCCAAATGTACCTGTTGTGCCGTGGTAAAGGCTGTCAACTTCGTTTCTTTCAACATAAATTATATTCTTCATGGCGTCTTCTTTGCCTTTGCGGATAGCGTCAGGAATTTCTGCTGCTTTACCAATACCGCATCCAACATGACCGTTCTCGTCGCCTACAACAACAAGTGCTGCAAATCTAAATGTACGACCGCCCTTAACAACCTTAGTAACACGGTTGATAGTTACTACGTTATCCTTAAGATCGAGTGTACTTGGATCGATTCTCTTCAACGTAATTTCCTCCTCGCTTAGAATTGTAAACCAGCTTCGCGGGCTGCGTCTGCCAATGCTTTAACTTTGCCGTGGTAAACATAACCGCCGCGGTCGAAAACTGCCTCTGTTATACCTTTTTCAATAGCTTTCTTAGCTATAGCCTCGCCTACAGCCTGAGCTGCTGCGATGTTTGATGTTGCCTCAAGTTTGCTTGCAATCTCAGCTTCCATTGTTGAAGCAGCTGCTAATGTGCATCCTGCTGCATCGTCAATAAGCTGTGCATACATGTGTTTGTTTGATCTAAAAACAGCAAGTCTTGGGCACTGCGCTGTGCCATTAACTTTATTACGAATTCTGTAATGACGTTTAATACGAGCTTTTGCGCGTGATGGCTTCGTAATCATGTGAAATTCACACCTTTCTATAAATCAGTCACTTTCCGATATAAGTAGTTAATTACTTCTTACCGGTCTTACCAACTTTACGTCTGATATGTTCATAATCGTACTTAATACCCTTGCCCTTGTATGGCTCTGGTGGACGTTTTGTTCTGATTTCAGCTGCAAACTGTCCAACTTTTTCTTTGCTGATACCCTTAACAATAATCTTGTTCTGGCCTTCAACTACTGTTTCAATGCCTTCTGGGTCCATCATTTCTACAAGGTGTGAATAACCGAGTGTAAGAACGAGTTTCTTTCCCTGTTTAGCTGCTCTGTAACCAACACCGTTGATTTCAAGAGTTTTTTCAAATCCTTTTGTAACGCCTTCTACCATGTTGGCGATAAGTGTTCTTGTTAAACCGTGTAATTCTCTAAATCTCTTAAGGTCGCTTGGTCTTGTAACCACTACGTGACCGTCTTCAATTGCGATGTTCATGTCAGCTGATAACTTACGCTCTAAAGTACCTTTTGGTCCTTTAACTGTTACAAGATTGCCTTCGCCAATCTTGATGTCTACGCCAGCTGGTATAGCAATTGGTAATCTACCAATTCTTGACATGTTCTGCACCTCCGTTAAATCTATTATCAATCAATTACCAAACAAAGGCAACTACTTCTCCGCCTATGCCTAACTTTCTTGCTTCTTTATCAGTCATAACGCCCTTGCTTGTTGAAATAATAGCTATTCCAAGACCGCCAAGTACCTTAGGAAGTTCTTCCTTACCGGCAAAAACTCTAAGACCAGGCTTAGAAATTCTTTTAATACCAGTAATAACTTTTTCGTTTTTGTCTTTACCATATTTAAGGGTTATTCTCATAGTGCTCTTAACACCGTCTTCAATAACCTCGTATCCTTTGATGTAACCTTCGTTAGTTAAAATATCAGCGATAGCTTTTTTCATAATTGAAACAGGTACATCTACTGTATCGTGTTTTGCAGTATTGCCGTTTCTAATTCTTGTAAGCATATCTGCGATTGGGTCACTCATTGACATGTTGAAAATCCTCCTTTCCTATTACCAGCTTGCTTTTTTAACACCAGGTATCTGTCC
>CALWSS010000017.1 GCA_944384255.1 uncultured Clostridia bacterium | reverse complement strand
GCTGGAACAGATATAGGCCTTTCAACAACAGGTATAGCCGGCCCAGGAGGCGGAACAGAAGAAAAACCGGTTGGACTAGTGTATATCGGTCTTTGTGTATATGGCAAAACTATAACAAAAGAACTTCATTTTACAGGCAACAGGGAAAGAATACGTACAAGGACTGTAGATGCTGTTTTTGATGCCTTAAGACGTGAACTGGACGAAAGAGAACAAAACAGTTGACATGTTCGAATTTGAATGTTAATATAAGAACATAAGTTTGTTACTGCTGTGTGTAAAGGAGATTGACTGATGGCTGATAAAAAAAGTGCTAAAAATGCGGAAACAGAAGCTTTTTCTGACAAGGAAAAAGCCCTCGAAGCCGCTATTGGACAGATAGAGAAAAAATTCGGCGAAGGCTCTATAATGAAGCTTGGGGACAACAATGTTAAATATACTGTAGAGGTTACACCTACAGGCTCTTTAAGCCTTGATGTGGCTTTAGGCGTAGGCGGTATACCAAAAGGCAGAATTATAGAAGTTTACGGTCCGGAGTCTTCAGGTAAAACAACTATTGCACTGCACATGGTTGCTGAAGTTCAAAAAAGAGGCGGTATAGCAGGCTTTATAGATGCAGAGCATGCCCTTGACCCTGTTTATGCCAAAAATCTTGGTGTTGATGTAAATAATCTTTATATATCCCAGCCTAACGACGGTGAAGAAGCTCTTGAAATAGCTGAAACAATGGTTAGAAGCGGGGCTATTGACATTATAGTTGTAGACTCTGTTGCAGCTCTTGTGCCTAAGGCAGAAATTGAAGGTGAAATGGGTGACAGCCATGTTGGTCTTCAGGCAAGGCTTATGAGTCAGGCTTTAAGAAAGCTTACAGGCTGTATAGGAAAAACAAAGTGCTCTGTTATATTTATTAACCAGCTTAGAGAAAAAATTGGTGTTGTATATGGAAATCCTGAAACAACAACAGGCGGTCGTGCTCTTAAATTCTATGCTTCAATAAGAATAGAAATAAGAAAAGCCGATGCCATTAAGCAGGGAACAGAAATTATAGGAAACCGTACAAAGGCTAAAATTGTTAAAAATAAAGTTGCTCCGCCTTTTAAAGTTGCCGAATTTGATATACTTTACGGAAAAGGTGTATCAAAAGAAGGCGATATACTTGATTTGGCAGCCGACCTTGACATAATAAATAAGAGCGGTGCATGGTATTCTTACAAAGAAACAAGAATAGGTCAAGGCCGTGAAAATACTAAGGCTTATTTGGTAAGTAACCCGGATATTTGTGCCGAGGTTGAAAACGAAGTAAGAAAGTCTTATGGACTTCCGGCTGTTGTGCCAGATGCTTCAATGACGGTTGAGTCAACAGTTGTTAAAGAAGAGGAAGAAGAAAAAGACCCTATTCTTGAGGAATCAGTTGGCGATATTGCCGATAACGAAGATCAGCTTACACTTTAATTATAAAAAGCGGTTTTTCTGCAGTTTATGCGTGAAAAACCGCCTTTTGTCTGTTGAGGGGATTTTATGACAGTTACAGATATTAAAAAGCAAAAAAAAGATAATGGAAAATACAGTGTTTATATAGACGGACAGTATGCTTTTTCACTTATTGCACAGGATATAGAATACTTTAAAATTAAAATAGGAAATGAAATAAGCCGAAGTGTGTATGATTATATTGTAGAAACAGTTGTATATATCAAAGCTCAGGATACTGCACTTAAATATTTGGGCTACAAAATGCGGACAGAAAAAGAAGTTCGAAAAAAACTGGAGCAAAGCGACTTTAGAAGTGATGTTATAGAGAAAGTTATGGAATTTTTATTGAAGTATAACTATGTAAATGACTATGAGTATTCCATGGCTTTTATAAGGCAGTGTTTAAAAATTAATCCTCTTGGTTCTTATGGAATATGCCAGAAATTAAGGTCTTATGGTGTTAAAAGTTCTATAGCCGAAAAAGCCATTGCCGACAGTGAAATAGACGAGTATTTTTACGCTAAAAAGCTTATTGATAAAAAAACAGCAGGAAAAACATTCAATTCCGATGCAGATTTTAAAAAATTACAGGATTTTCTGTTAAGAAGAGGCTTTAGTTATGATATAATAAAGCCTGTTATTGATGAGTATAAATCAAACTCCCGGCAGATATAATATTTGGAGGTGCCAATGGGTTACTATATAGGTGAAATAATTAAACTTAGAAACAAGTTTTTTGAAGCTTCCGACAAAGCTGATTTTGCAGAAGCCATTAAACTTGGCAAAGATATAATTAAACTTTATAAAGACAATAACGACTGTGAAAGTCTTGAATATGCCAATGATTTGAATAATTTGGCTATTACTTTTGATAATGTTATGAATCATCAAAAAGCTGTTGAGCTTTATAGGCAGGCAGCCGATATAAGAGGCAGAATAGAAGGCGAAAACTCTTTGTCTTATGCCGATACATTAAGCAATATGGCTGTTGCCTTAAGCCTTGATGACAAGCATACAGAGGCTTTTTCTTACCATAGGAAGGCTCTTAAAATACGTGAGTCACAGCTGGATGAAAATGACAGCGACTGTATAATGAGGCTTTATAACTTGGGCAGTGCCTGTGAAGACCTTGAAAAAAATGACAGAGCATTGCAGTATTACGAATCAGCACTTAAAAGAGCAGAAAGCAGAACGGATTATCCAAAAGATGATTATGCCGATATTATTATCGGCTGTGCCAGAGTTTATGCTTTAAAAGGACGATATAAAAAGTCAATAGAATTTTATAGCAAAGCCATAAATGTTTTAAATGAAGTTTCAAAAGAAAAGAATTTCTTTTATCTTACTACTCTTACAGATGCAGCAGCCGTTTGTGAAAAAAGCAGAGTTTATGCCAAAGCGGCTTATTTTTATCAAATGGCAGTTGATGTAAGGAAAAATCTGCTGGATAAAGCTCATCTGGATTATATAACAAACTTAAGCTCTTTAGCCAATGTTTATAACAAAATGGGCAATCACAAAAGAGCTGTGGAGCTGCATAAAGAGGTTATATCCCTTATTAAAAGGCTTATAGGCAGTGAACATCCGTTTTATGCCGATGGTCTTAACAGCATAGCTATTGATTATATGCAGGAAAAAGACTACGAAAAGGCCATTGAGTATAATGAAAAGGCAGCCGAGTTTAAAAAACAGGTTTCGGGAACGGCTACACCGGGCTTTGCACTTATAACAGAAACAGCCGGAGATATTTATAAAGAAATGGGTAATTTTAAGGCTGCTGAGGAGAAATATCAGCTTTCTGCAATGATTAGAAAACAGGCTCTTGGAGAAAATGACCCTCTTTATATTTCTTCTGTTATGAAGCTGGCAGGGCTTTATAAAAAACAGGGTCTTTTTTCCAAAGCTGCCGAGCAGTATTATAATGCTTTAAGACTTAGAAAAGACGCATCTACACCTGAAAACATAGGTGTAAGCGTTAATTTATACGAATTAGCCGATTTAATGATTAAAATGGGCAAAAACAGCGATGCTTTAAGCTTTGCTCAAAAGTCAATTGATATAAGACGCATTGTTTATGGTAAACTGCATCCGAGATATTTCAGGGGCCTTTATTACTTAGGCGTTATACAAAATGCTGCCGGAAAGTATAAAGAAGCCTGCGAAAACCTTACAGAAGCCATGAAATATCAAAGGGAATATTTAGGTGAGGAAAGCAGTGATTATAAAGATACAAGAAAAGCCTTTTTTAAAAGCTGTTTTGATTTAAGCGCTTTTTATTTTTCTTCAGGTGACAGTGCCAAAGCTTTAGAGTGCTATGAAAGTGTCTATGCTCAGGCCCTTAAAGAAGGCATGGTTGATAAAAATGAAAATAACATTCGCTTTGCACCGCTTTTTGCATCTGTGGGAAATGATAAAAAAGCCGAAGAAATGCTTGAGGACTACAAACAATATGCTTTAGCCGAAAAAGGCGAGTATTCAAAGGAATATGCAGATTACCTTAAAGAAAAAGGCAAACTTCTTATTACTAAAGGTGATATTGAACAGGCCGAAAAGACACTTGTAAAATGCCTTGAAACGGAATATATTCTCAAAGATAAAGAAAAGTCATCAGCCGATGAAATATCTGTTATACTTGGTGATGCCTTTGGCAAAAAAGGCGATATTAAAAAAGCTAATTCGTATTACGAAAAAGTATTGCAGAACACAGAAAGTGAAATGTTCCCTAAAGCAGCTTATGGTGTAAGTGCTTTTTATACCGAAAACGGTGATAACCAAAAGGCAAAAGATATACTTCTTAAAGCCAAAAATGTTATGGAAAAAAGCGGGAAGTTTGAAAACAGGCTCTATGCCGATATTGCATGGAATTTAGGCACTATTTACGAAAAAGAAAAGAATTATGCAGAAACCGAAAGAATGTATAATGTAAGTGTATGCACAAGGCGCCTTCTGAAAGATAATTCCGTTAAGTACCTTAACGATTTAATGCGTTTGGGAAATATTATGAAGCGTAATTCCAATAAATCTGAGGCTGCTTCGGCATATAACGAGGCTGCTGTGCTTATTTTAAAGCTTAAAGGTGAAAAAGCCGAGTATGCAAAGCTTATTACAAAATTAGCAAAGCTTTATGTGGATTTAGGCAAGAATGAGGCGGCTGAAAACTTTTTCAAAAAAGCTGCTGATATATATAAAAATTTATATGGTTCTGACAGCGATGAATATGCCATGGCGCTTTATGACCAGCTTTTATTCTGTGTTAAAGCCGGAAAGGCCGTTCAGGCGGCAGACAGTATTCAAAGTCTTATGTCTGTTGTGGAGAAAAACATATACAGCAGATTTAGAAACGAAAAATACGATTTAAGGCTTAAAAAGCTTTATGAAAAAATACAGAAAATGTAATAAGCTGTATTGACAGTATGGGTTTTATTTGATAAAATGTCATAGTGCGTTTAAATGCGTATAAGCCGCACAAAGAGGTTAGAAATTATGCAAAGGGCGTAATACCGAATTTGGCGAGTAAAGTTACGAGGAGGTGTACTTGTGTACGCAATTATTGAAACTGGCGGCAAGCAGTATAAAGTTGCTGAAGGCGATGTAATAAGTGTTGAGAAGTTAGGCGTAGAGGCAGGAAGCGAGTATGTATTTGATAAGGTATTAGTTGTATCTGATGACAACGATACTAAGATTGGTTTCCCTTATGTTGAGGGTGCTAAAGTAGCTGCTTCTGTTGTTTGCGAAGGCAAAGGCAAGAAAGTTATCGTTTACAAATACAAACCTAAAAAAGGTTTCCACAAAAAGAACGGTCACAGACAGCCATTTACTAAACTTCAGATTGGCAAAATCACACTTTAATTTCTATGATTAAAGCTGAAATTTTAAGAAATGATAATTTTGTGATTTACGGTTTTAAACTCTCGGGTCATGCAGGCTTTGCAGAAGAAGGCAGCGACATTGTATGTGCAGCTGTAAGCATGCTTGTTATTAATACTGTTAACTGTATTGAGGAGTTTACAGAGGAAAAATTCAATTACTCAGCCGATAACGAATGTGGCGGGTATATAGATTTTTATATGCCGGAAATTAAAAACGGAGCCGTTAATCACGACGTGGAGCTTTTGCTTGAAAGCATGCTTTACGGACTGAAAAATGTTGAAAAAGAGTACAGTCAATATATAAAAATATTTGACGAAGGAGGCGGAGTTTTATGTTGAGATTAGACCTTCAGTTTTTTGCTCATAAAAAAGGTGTTGGTTCTACAAAGAACGGACGTGATTCCAAGTCAAAAAGACTTGGTGCAAAACGCGCTGACGGACAGTTTGTTTTAGCTGGAAATATTCTCTACACACAGAGAGGAACAAAAATTCATCCGGGCCTTAACGTAGGCAAGGGCGGAAACGATTCACTCTTTGCTCTTATCGACGGTACAGTTAGATATGAGAGATTAGGCAGAGATAAAAAACAGGTTTCTGTTTATCCTTTAGCTGAAGTAGCAGAATAATTTTGAGAATTAATTAAGGTTTCAAATGGCGCTCATTTGGAACCTTATTTTTTATAATATCATATTAAGTTTAATGGCAGTATTGTAGAAAATAGAAAAGTAAATTAAAATATAATTATCTTTTTTAGAGCTCTTATCTAACTTTTTACTAACTTTTTACTAACTTATTTTTCTATTTTCTATAGCTGCTTACAAACTATATTCACGTTTTAATTTGGTTAGAATATATATAGTTTTTTCTATGAGGTGATAATTAATGTTTGTTGACAGAGCGAAAGTGCATATAAAAGGTGGAAACGGAGGAAACGGTGCAGTTTCATTTTACAGAGCTAAATATATAAGCCATGGTGGCCCGGATGGCGGTGACGGCGGCAAAGGCGGAGATATAATAGTTGAGGGCAGCGGCAGTGTAAGTACACTGATTGATTTTAGATTTAAAAAGCATTTTGTGGCCGAAAACGGTACAGACGGCGGAAAACGCAACTGCACAGGCCCAGACGGAAAATCTGTAATTATTAAAGTGCCTGTAGGAACAGTTATAAGAGAAGCTCAAAGCGGAAAAGTAATGGCCGACATTACAAAAGAGGGCGAAAGAAAAGTGCTAATAAGAGGCGGTAAAGGCGGCAGAGGGAACCAGCATTTTGCAACCCCTACTCGTCAGGTGCCAAGATATGCCGAAAAAGGCAGGCCAAGCAAGGAATACGATATTATTCTTGAGCTTAAAACTATTGCCGATGTAGGAATTATAGGCTTCCCTAATGTAGGTAAAAGTACTCTTCTTTCAATGGTTACAAATGCCAACCCTAAAATTGCAGACTATCACTTTACAACTCTTGCACCTAATTTAGGTGTAGTACAGTATAAAAAAGGCGAAAACTTTGTTATGGCAGATATTCCGGGTCTTGTGGAAGGCGCCAGCGAGGGTGTAGGCTTAGGCCACGAGTTTTTAAGGCATGTGGAAAGAACAAAAGTATTTATACATGTAGTAGATGCAGCAGCCATTGAAGGCGGCGACCCTGTTGAAAATATAAACAAAATAAATGCCGAGCTGGAAGCTTATAACCCTGAGCTTCTTAAAAGACCTCAAATTATAGCAGCTAATAAAACAGATATTCCGGAAGCAGCTGAAAATGTAAAACGTATTAAAGAGCATTTTGAGCCTTTGGGATATGAAGTTTATCCTATTTCGGCAGCTTCAAATAAAGGTCTTGATAAAATTATTGAGGCAGCAGCAAGAAAGCTGAGAGATTATCCGCAGGATATAGTTTTTGATGAGGACTTTGAGGAATACGAAGAAGTTAAAGTTGATAACGAGCCGTTTACAATTGAAGTATTTGACGGCAATTACTATGTTGTTACAGGTGTAGGCGTTGAAAAAATGATAGGCTACACAAACATAGACACTGAAAAAGGCTTTGCTTTCTTCCAAAAATATCTCCGTGAAAAAGGCATTATTGACTCTCTTGAAGAAAAAGGTATTAAAGAGGGCGACACAGTTAAAATTTATGACCTTGAATTTGAATACTTTAAATAATATAAAACGTGCTGTAATTAAAACAGCACGTTTTCAAGTTTATTATGAAAATAGGATTAATTATTTATAATAAAATAGACTTTTTTAATCAACGTGGTATAATAAGTGGTAAGCTGTTTTTAAGTTATATTTGACTAATTAAAATTATTAATGACAGTACTTTCGGAGGCTCAAAATGGAAAGAATATCTAAGGCGATATATAATATGTCGCCTATGAAAATTATATTTTTCGGGTATATAATTATTATACTTTTGGGAGCTGTTTTGCTGTTTATGCCATTTGCAGCAAAAGAAGGATTGACTTCTTTTTCAGATGCTTTTTTTACGGCAGCTTCGGCTACATGTGTTACGGGCCTTGTACGGTTTGACACTTATACACATTGGAGTTTATTTGGTCAGATTGTTATACTGTGTCTTATACAAATAGGTGGAATAGGCTTTATGACTTTGGCTATAGCCTTTATGACTGCTGCCAATAAAAAAATAGGCTTGTCACCGAGAATTTTAATGCAAAATTCAATATCTGCTCCACAAATAGGCGGTATTGTAAAAATGACAAAGTTCGTTTTATTTGGTACCTTTATTGTAGAAGGAGCCGGAGCTGTTTTACTTGCATTATATTTCTGCCCTAAGCTTGGTTTAATAAAAGGTATTTGGTACGGTATATTCCATAGTGTTTCGGCTTTCTGCAATGCCGGATTCGACCTTATGGGTTTTGAAGGAGAATATTCTTCACTTACAAGCCTTTATTCAAACTGGTATGTAAATATAGTTATTATGCTGCTTATAATTATAGGCGGCTTGGGATTTTTTGTTTGGAAAGACTCTTTAGTAAATAAATTTAAATTTAAAAATTTTAAACTACACAGCAAGATAGTTGTTTCTTCAAGCTTGGCTCTTATAATATTAGGCGCTTTGTGTTTATTTGTTTTGGAGTTTAGCAGTGCGGCTTTTGAAGGATTTAGCATTTGGGATAAAATAATATCTTCACTTTTCCAGTCCGTTACATCCAGAACGGCAGGCTTTAACACTCTTGACTTTACAAAAATGACAGAAGGCGGAATATTTGTAATGATATGCCTTATGATTGTAGGCGGCTCCCCGGGTTCAACAGCAGGCGGTATGAAAACAACAACATTTGCCGTTATACTTTTAAGTATTTTTGCTTCGGCAAGAGGAAGAAAGGACTGCCAAGTTTTCGGCAGAAGAATAGAAAGTGATATACTGCCTTCGGTTTTAAGTATATTTATTATGTATACTGCTCTGTCAAGTATTGCGGCTGTTATAGTTTCACATTTGGAGGGCATACCTATGATAGATGCTGTTTTTGAGTGCGTTTCGGCAATGGCTACCGTAGGGTTAACAATGGGTGTTACACCGGAATTAGGGTTTATATCAAAAATTATTGTAGCATGCCTTATGATTATAGGTCGTGTAGGTTCTTTAACTGTGCTTATGGCTGTAGCTTCGCCTAAAGCAAAAGTTAATTCAAAACTGCCTGTTGAGAAAATTCAGGTGGGTTAATGTTTTAAGGAGGACAAAATGAAAACTATACTTATTATAGGCCTTGGCAGGTTTGGAAGGCACATGGCAAAAAAATTTATAGAAGAAGGCAACGACGTTCTTGCTGTTGAAAGAGATGAGGAAAGAGCCAACAATGCCACAGACTTTATTAGAAATATTCAGATAGGCGATGCCACAGATGAAAGATTTATTGATTCAATAGGTGTTAATAATTTTGATATATGTGTTGTGGCAATAGGCGATGATTTCCAGCATTCACTTGAAATAACTGTTCTTTTAAAAGATATGGGCGCTAAGTTTGTTATAGCAAGAGCCAGCCGTGACGTACATAGAAAGCTTCTTTTAAGAAACGGAGCAGACCATGTAGTCTATGCCGAAAGGGAAATGGCTGAAAGACTGGCTATTAAATACGGAGCTAAAAATATATTTGATTATGTAGAGCTTACACCGGAAGTAGGCATTTATGAAATTGCCGTTCCTTCGTCTTGGTGTGGCAAAAGCATTGTAGAAAAATCAATTCGTACAAAGTACAATGTAAGTATTTTGGCTATTAAAATGAATGGTGAGATTTTCCCTCTGCCGTCTCCTGACCATGTATTTGTAAAAGATGAAACTTTAATGGTTATGGGAACTCATGCCAGTATAAAAGCCATAACAAAATAATATTTTAATGTTTACAATATTTTAGATATTTGATATACTACAAATAATTTTGTGTATTTGTGTATTAGTTTTACAGTAAGGAGCATTATATGTTAACAAGTAAGCAAAGAGCATATTTAAGAAGCATGGCTAACGGTTTGGATACAATATTCCATGTTGGCAAAGGCGGTGTTACACCGGAGCTGACAGAGTCTTT
>CALWSS010000016.1 GCA_944384255.1 uncultured Clostridia bacterium | reverse complement strand
GTTCTCTCTTACGAACTTCACCCATTATACCATCTCTGGCACAGTTTCTTTTAAAGCGACGAAGAGCACTATCCAAGGATTCATTTTCTTTTACTCTAACCTCTGACATGAATTTCCCTCCCTCCGTGAGCTTAATTTGCAATGATATACCGATTTAACATAGTCTTTACAGTACACCACATACTTAAAGATTATACACAAAAACCTCTATTACGTCAACACTAAAAATTTTTTTAATATAAAAATCGTTAATTTTATTAAAAACCACTTAAAAATATTGGCAATATTTAAAAAGCAGGGAATAATATAATTTATTCCCCGCTTAATATTATAGTTTAAAAAATTCAATAATTTTAGTCATTTTCCTTTTTAAATATTACAAAACCAAGAGGCGGAAGTGTAATATTTATGCTGTAAGGCGCTTTTGAACACTGGAAATTCTCAGCAGTATATTCTCCCTGATTAAGCCTGCCTGTGCCGCCATAACGCAGGTTATCGCTGTTAAATACTTCTTTATAAACTCCAGGTTCATAAACTCCAAGCTTAAATGTATCGTATGTTGTTTCAGTAAAGTTGCATACAATAGTAAGTTTTTCAGCATCACATCTTCTTTCAAAAGAAACAATGCTTCTTGAAGCGTCATCACAGTCTATCCATTCAAAGCCTGCCGGGTCGAAGTCTTTTTTCCACATAGCCGGATGTTTTAAATAAAAATGATTTAAATCCATCATATAATCTTTAAGATTTCTATGGGTATCATATTGCAGCAAGTGCCAGTCAAGGCTTCTTGCTTCACTCCATTCTGAAAACTGGCCTATTTCGTTGCCCATAAACATAAGTTTTTTGCCCGGATGTCCGTACATAAAACCGTATGAAACTCTAAGGTTTGCAGCTTTCTGCCATAAATCCCCCGGCACCTTATAAATCATGGCACCTTTCATATGCACAACCTCGTCGTGGGAAAGAACAAGTATAAAGTTTTCATTATAGTTATACATCATGCTGAATGTAAGGTAGTTGTGATGATACTTCCTGTAAACGGTTTCTTTTTTAATATAATTCAAGAAATCATTCATCCAGCCCATGTCCCACTTAAAAGTAAAACCAAGACCGTTATACTGGGTGTCACGTGTAACGCCTTCCCATGACGTTGATTCCTCAGCCATCATCATAACGCCCGGAAATGTTTTTCTTACTATTGAATTTAAGTGTTTCAAAAACTCAACGGCATCTAAGTTTTCCCTTCCGCCATAACGGTTGGCTATCCAGTCGCCGTCATTTCTGCCGTAATCAAGGTAAAGCATAGACGCAACGGCATCTACCCTTAAACCGTCTATATGGTATTCTCTAAACCAGTAAATGGCATTAGCTATAAGGAAGTTTTTAACCTCGTTTCTGCCGTAGTTAAATATAAGTGTTCCCCATTCTCTGTGCTCACCCTGTTTCGAATCCTCATGCTCATAAAGAGCCGTTCCGTCAAAACGTGCAAGACCTGCCGAATCTTTAGGAAAATGAGCCGGAACCCAGTCCATAATAACACCTATACCGTTTTGGTGACATGTATCAATTAAATACATAAAGTCATCAGGACTTCCGTATCTGCTTGTAGGTGCATAATAACCTATTACCTGATAACCCCAGCTTCCGTCAAACGGGTGCTCTGCAAGAGGCATAAACTCAATATGAGTATAGCCCATTTCTTTTACATATTTAACAAGCATCTCAGCAGCCTCACGGTATGTCATAAACCTGTCTTCATTACCAACACGACGCCATGAGCCCATGTGTACCTCATAAATATTAACAGGCCTGTCGTATCTTTCGTGTTCAGAACGGTATTTAATCCATTCCTCATCATTCCATTGATAATTATGAATATTATAGACAACCGAAGCCGTGCCAGGTCTTAATTCCATTTCAACGCCATAAGGGTCGGATTTATCAACGGCATTACCTTTTGCGTCATTAATTCTGAATTTATATTTGTCGCCTGTTTTAACCTGCGGAATAAATATTTCCCAAATACCGCTGTTGTTTAAAAGCCTCATCTGACTTCTTCTTGGATCCCACATGTTAAAATCGCCTATAACACTTACGCTTTTGGCATTAGGAGCCCATACAGCAAATGCAACACCGTCTACTGAATCAATGGTCTGTTCATGAGCACCTAATTTATCGTAAATTCTGTAATTATTCCCCTGTGCAAAAAGATATATGTCATAATCAGTAACTGTTGGCTCAAATGTATACTGGTCAGGTGTAACCCATACATTGCCTCCGCCGAAATCCACTATAAGAGTGTAATTAAAATATTCTTTCTTATCCTCAATTACAACGGAGAAAAAGCCGTCATCATGTATCTTTTCCATTTTATACTTTTTACCGGAAGCATTGTCCTTAACTTCAATGGAAACAGCTCCTGGTATCAGCTCTCTTACAACGGCAAAGTCATCACCGTCTTTAGAAACAATATGCAGTCCCAAAACACTGTGAGGATCACCATATTCGTTTTTTAAAAGCAGTTCAATCTGGTCAATTGTGATTGTATCTCTCAAAGTGTGCCGCCTCCTTTTAATTTAAAAACTAATGCTTAATTATTTGCAGTTTTCAAAAGCCTGCTCAAAATCTGCAATAATGTCTTCCGGTTCCTCAATACCTACTGAAAGCCTTATCATTTCAGGTGAAATGCCGCAGTCAATAAGCTCTTGGTCGGAAAGCTGTCTGTGTGTTGTTGATGCCGGCTGAAGTACACAAGTTCTTGAATCTGCAACATGTGTAACAAGAGCCACCATTTTAAGTGAATTTATGAACTTTCTTGAAGCATCCCTTCCGCCTTTAACACCAAATGTCATAACACCGCTGCAGCCGTTAGGAAGATATTTTTCAGCAAGGCTGTGATATTGGCTGCTTTCAAGACCCGGATATTTAACCCATGCACACATGTCATGTGCTTCAAGATACTGAGCTATTTTAAGAGCATTGTCGCTGTGTTTTCTCATTCTTAAATGAAGTGTTTCACAGCCAAGGTTAATAAGCCATGAGTTAAACGGGCTTGGAGTCATACCGAAGTTTCTCATCATCTGTACTCTTGCCTTTGTAATGTAAGCTGTTTTTCCAAAGTTTTTAAAATAGCTTACACCGTGATAGCTTTCGTCAGGCTCAACAAAATCAGGGAACTTGCCGTTATCCCAGTTAAAGTTTCCGCCGTCTACAATTATGCCGCCAAGAGCTACAGCATGTCCGTCAAGGTATTTGCTTGTTGAATGAACAACAATATTAGCTCCCAACTCAAAAGGCTTGCATAATGCCGGTGTGGCAAATGTATTATCAACCATTAAAGGCACACCTAATTTTTGAGCTACTCTTGAGAATTTGCCAAAATCAAGAACTTTAGCCAAAGGATTGCTTATAGACTCACCATAAACAAGCTTTGTGTTGTCTTTAGCAAGGGCAAGCATTTCTTCTTCCGAAATATCCGGGTCAAACATAATGGCTTCAATGCCTAAATCTTTAAATGTAGTTGTAAAAACAGTATATGCACCGCCGTAAATATTATTAGCAGCAAGTATGCTGTCGCCTTTTTTGCACATATTAAGAACAGCAAGTGTAATAGCAGCCATACCGGAAGATGTGGCAAGAGCACCTACTCCGCCTTCCATAAGAGCTATCTTTTTTTCAAGTATGTCAGTAGTTGGGTTTGAAAGCCTTGTATACATGTCTGTATCCTGCTCAAGGTCAAAAACCCTTGCCAGTTCTTCACAGTTGTCATATCTGTATGTAGTGCTCATTGTAATAGGCACAACTCTTGGTTTGGCATTTTCAGGCCAGTAAACACCCTGAACAGCCTGTGTTCCTATTTTCCAGTTATTTTTATCCATACTCAAATCAACCTCCTGTTTATAGTATTACTGTTATAATTATACTTTAAACCGCCGGATTTTTCCATAATAATTGAATAATTAATCAATGAATGATACAATATTTTATTAAAAATACGAGAAAGGAAGATGTTAATTGACTGAACAAAACTGGGATTTAACACCAATATATGATTCTTTCGAGTCTGATTTATTTAAAAATGACATAAAAAAATTAGAAGAACTTGTTGAAAAACTTTCAGAAAAACTGGAAAAAGCAAAAAATTCAGATATATCCAATATACTTTTAATTTATATTGAAAACTCAAATACTTTAGGCACACTTGAGTCAAGATTAAGCGAATACTGCCTTTTAAATTTAAGCCAGAATTCCGACAACAGCAAGGCTTATTCGTATCTTGACAAAATAAACGATATTTCAACTAAAACTGCCGAAGCAGAGTCTAAAATCTGCCATGCTCTTTTAAATGTAAAAGATATTGAAAAAGTTATTAACTCAAATTACACTCTCAAAGAACACTCTTATTTTATTAAAGAGCTTTACCAAAAGTCAAAGCATGTCCTTACTGAAAAAGAAGAAGTTTTATATGCCAAACTGCGTAATACCGGCTCTCTTTCATGGGAAAAACTTTGGGAAAACGTAACAGGAAACACTGTCTGCCACATTAAAACAAATACAGGCATTAAAGACGAACCTCTTTCCACTACCAGAAACATGGCTTATGACAGCGACAGAAATATAAGAAAAAATGCTTTTCATGCCGAAATTGAAGCTCTTGAAAACATATCACCTCAGGCGGCATTTGCTTTAAACTCAATTAAAGGTGAAGTAATTAATATATGCTCACTTAGGGGCTATGCTTCACCCCTTGAAATGACAGTAGAAAATTCAAGGCTTGGCAAAGACATATTTAATTCAATGCTTGAAGCCGTTAAAAGTCTTTCGCCGTATTTTAGCAAATATTTTAATAAAAAGGCCGAAATTTTAGGTCTTGAAGAAAAACTGCCTTTTTATGATTTGTTTGCACCTGTTGGCAAAAATTCCAAAACATACACTTATAGAGAAGCTCAGGATATAATTGCCGAAAGTTTTAACTCTTTCAGTACAGAACTTGGAAACTTTGCCCTTAATGCCTTTAAAAATAACTGGATAGACGTCTATCCTAAAAAAGGCAAAACCGGCGGTGCTTTTTGCTCATATATACACGCTATCGGCCAAAGCCGTATTTTAACTAATTTTACAGGTTCTTTCAGCGATGTGGTTACAATAGCCCATGAGTTAGGCCACGGATACCACGGACACTGCCTTAAAAACGAAACTTATTTAAACAGCGACTACCCTATGCCTATTGCTGAAACAGCCTCTACATTCTGTGAAAATATAGTTAAAAACGCCCTGCTTAAAAATGCCTCAAAAGACGAAGCCCTTGTTATAACCGAAAGTGATTTGTCCGACAGTGCACAGACAATAGTTGATATATTAAGCCGGTTTTTGTTTGAAGACGAAGTTTTTAAACTGCGGAAAGAAGGCTCTTTAAGTGCAAGAGAGTTAAGCGAAATTATGATTAGGGCACAAAAAAGCGCCTATTCCGAAAGTTTAAGTGTTTATCACCCTTATATGTGGGTATGTAAACCACATTATTACGATGCCGAATATAATTACTACAATTTCCCTTATGCTTTTGGTCTGCTTTTATCCCGTGGTCTTTACGGTTTATACCAGAAAAACGGCAAAGAATTTGTTAATGACTACAATAAATTCTTAAACACAACAGGCAAAGCCTCAATTAAAGATACTGCACTTTCAATAGGCATTAATCTTTCTGATAAGGCTTTCTGGGATTTATCAGTTGAAACTATTAAAAATGAAATAGATAATTTCTGTAATATTTAAACTACAGGCGGCGCTTATTTTTAGTGCCGCCTTTTATAAGCTTTGTTAAAAGCAGAATTATAATAAAGGCTATTATTACATTAAATGCACTTTTATGCCTGAACATAAAGTCCGATACTTCCGACCAGTATTCACCTAATATGTATCCCGAAGATATAAGAACACTGTTCCAAACAAAAGCGCCTAAAGACGTATAAATAACAAAACGCCTGTAAGTCATACGGCTCATGCCTGCCGGAAAAGATATGTATGTACGTGCTATAGGAAAGAGCCTGAGCATAAAAACCGAAAAATCACCGTATTTATCAAAGCTTTCCTCAGCCGACATAATTCCGCCTTTAACAGCTGGATACTTAACACAGAGCCTTTCCAAAAACTTCTTGCCTATTCTTCCCACATAAAAACAAAATGAACACCCAACAACAGCTCCCAAAGTAGCATATAAAACAGCCGGTATAAGCTCCATTTCACCGTTATACACACAGCAGCCTATAAACGGCAGCAAAAGCTCACTGGAAAGCGGAAAGCAGGCATATTCCAAAGCCGAAGCCGAAAAAACACCGGCATAGCCTAACCTGTCAACTATACTCATTATAAAAATAATTAAATCAGCCAATATGAACCACCCTTTCAAAAAAGGATATGCCATACCGGCTGATTTTATGATTACATCATATATTTTCTGTCAAGGCTCCTATACTGAATTACTTCCAATATATGTTTAAGCTTTATATCTTCGCTTTGGTCAAGGTCGGCCACCGTCCTTGCCACTTTGAGTATTTTGTGGTAACCTCTGGCACTTAATGAAAGCTTATCAAATGCCATTTTAAGCATGGCTTTTTCTTCTTCGCCCAAAGGACAGTATTTTTCTATAAGCGGTGCTGTAAGCTGTGAGTTAAACTGAATATTGTCGTTTTTATATCTTTCAAGCTGTATTTGGTGAGCTTTAAGCACTCTTTTTCTTATTTCTTCCGATGTTTCGCCTTTTTTCTTGTCGTATAAATCCTCATATTTAATAGCCGAAACTTCCACCTGAATGTCTATTCTGTCAAGAAGCGGTCCGCTTATTTTGCCTGTATATTTTGCAATTTCGTTTTGAGTGCAGCGGCACTTATCTCCGTCACCTAAATAACCGCATGGGCACGGGTTCATGGCAGCAGCAAGCATAAAGTCAGCAGGATAAGTAATAGTTGAATTTACTCTTGAAATTGTAACCTCTCTGTCCTCAAGAGGCTGACGCAGTATTTCAAGTGCACTTCTGTGAAATTCCGGCAGCTCGTCAAGAAAAAGTATTCCCTTATGGGAAAGAGAAATTTCTCCCGGTTTAGGCACCCTTCCGCCACCTGTTAATGCAGCAGATGAAATTGTGTGATGAGGTGAACGGAAAGGCCTTGTGTTTATAAGCTTTCCACTGTTTTTTAAAAGCCCGGCAACGGAATATATTTTTGTAATATCAAGACATTCCTCAAATGTCAAAGGCGGCATAATAGAAGGCAGTCGCTTTGCCAGCATAGTTTTGCCCGAGCCCGGCGGACCTATCATAAGTATGTTATGATAACCGGCAGCGGCAATTTCCATTGCCCTTTTTACATTTTCCTGTCCTTTAACGTCTGCAAAATCCAGAATATCCGATTTTTCTCGGTGGTTAAAAATCTCATCGGTATCTATTTTATAAGGCTTTTTGGTATTTGGATTGGTCAAAAAGTCAACAAAATCCTTTATGTTTTTAACTGTATAAACCTCTGCACCACGGCATAAAGCGGCTTCATCGGCATTTTTTTCAGGCACAATAAATTTTGTTATACCGTCTTTAAAAGCACTATATACCATAGGCAAAACTCCGCTTACAGGCTTAATTGTGCCGTCAAGAGAAAGCTCCCCTGTTATTAAATACCCGTTGGCAGAATTAGGCGGCACAAGACCGCAGCAGAGCATAATTCCGGCGGCTATAGGCAAGTCGAAAGACGGACCCTCTTTTTTAATATCAGCAGGAGCAAGGTTTATGGTTATTCTTTTAACCGGAAAATCAAAACCGGAATTTTTAATGGCACTTCTTACTCTTTCTTTTGACTCTTTAACTGCTGAGTCAGGAAGTCCTACTATTTCAAAAGACGGCAGACCGTTTGAAATATCCGTTTCAACATCTGTAATTATGCCGTCAACACCGCAAAGTGTACTGCATTTAACAATAGATACCATGTTATCACCATATTTCTTAATATTCTACAAAACATGATAACACAAAAATAAAATTTATACTATTAAATACCGTTAATCAATACATATTTTTTAACTGTGTATTTTTATAATAAATTTCAAGTATTTCACTGTAAGTTTTTCCCTGTTCACAAAGATATTTTGCACCGTTTTGGCTCATACCGGCACCGTGCCCCATACCGCCGCCGTAGAGCTTAACTGAGGTTATTTTGCCTTCGCTGGTATAGCTTTTTTCAAATGCAAAAAATGCACTTGGCAGAAGTGAATAGTTGTTTACAGAGCTTCCGTCGTTTAAATTTAAAGTTATATTTCCCCCTGTTAAAGAAACCGGCTTAAGCAAAGAACGGATATAATATTCTGTTGAAATATCAGCTGAGCCTTTTTCAAATGTAAGCCTTAAAACCATAATGTTTCCGCCTTCGCCTCTTTGCAAAACTTCTATATTTGTAAATTCTCCCGGATTTTCCATAAATTCCGAAACAGGTGTATTTCCGGCATGAATTTCGGCCATTCCGCTATCATATACACTTTTTATATTGTTTACAAAAGCATTTTTAATATCGTCTTTTGTAAAAGTTACATTCCACCTGAACCATGGTGACCAGCTGTCGTAAGCAAAGGCTTTTGTATTTTTATAATAGTTTAAAGCTGCATTTTCGTCTGAAAAATCAACTCCTGTATTGTTTCTTGCACTTAAATACTCCTTATTTGCCGAAGGAAAAGCTCCTGTTGCCGAGTCTGCCCAAACTTCCGAAGAATTAGATGTAGTGCCTGAAGACGAGGCAAAAAAACAAGCGTTTATAACATCGTTTCCGTATACAAGGCACTGGCCCTTTGTTTTTTCTGCCGCCAATTGTGAATTTTCCCCTGACGGTATATTATTATATACCTGACACATAACGGAGTCGTCACAGTCTGCACCGTAAGAAGTGTATTTTCCGCTGAAATACTGGTTATAAGCATAGCTTCTTGCACAAACAGCCTGAGCCATAAGTGCCTCAAGGCCGTAGCTTTCCGGCATTTCACTTGGAAGAACGCCTTTAATATAGCTTTCCATGTCTGTTTCGTTAATTATAACAAAGCCGTTTTCAGTCTTTTCAACTTCAATACTTCCGCTGTATGAAGGGTGGGTTCTGGAAGGATAGCTTCTGTTAAAGCTTTCAACAGTTATATCGCCCGAAATTGGTTTTAAAGTTATTCTTGAAACATTATCAAAAAGACCGCCGTCGTTTTCCAGCGTTAAATGAAGGCTTGTTGTTTTTAAAATTTCCTTGCCGTTAATTAATACAGAAAAATGGCCTGTAAACAGAGCGCTTTCATGCACATAGCCTTTAAAATCGTCTGTACTTAAAACAACTCTTATAAGTCTGTTAAACTCGTTATTAAATACAGCCGCTTTAACATTGTTATCTTTAACATATAAGTCGTATTTTCCACCGGATATAAATTTACTGTCAAAGCCTATATCTGAGTTTTGGTTAACAGTATAAAATGCAATGCTTTCAGAAGCATAAGAGCCGTTGTTTCTTGTTTCAACTTTGTTATCAGCATATTTTAATACATCATCTGTTATTTTCTGATAATTTCCCGTTACTTCCGTTATGGCGCCGTTTTCAATTTTTAAGTCATAAACACCGTCGGAAATTTCAGAGCTTGTTTTGTTTAAAACATCCCTCTGCCCGGACTGAAACATAATTTGGCATACATCTCCGCCTTTTACGTAAGCTCCGCTTATATAACAGCTCTCATCGGTTACTGCTGTAATTGCTATAATCTCATCGCCCTTTATATAAGCCTCAACAGTTTTATCTATATATCCGTCAACAAACAATCCGTCATGTTTCATAATACCTGTTGCTGTTGCGGCTTTCCAGCTTTCATTCATACCATAGCCCGGTGTAGCAAAAATGCTTATTTCTCTTTTTTCTACACCATAATCGCTTAACTTGTCCTCTATGGGGCCAAAAAGCATTTTACACCATAAATCGTAAGACACAGGAATATCGCTGTTTTCTATATTTTTATCAGCAGAGTTAAGACCTAATTTTTTCAGTACGCTTTGTGCCTGTTTATACGTAACAGATGCCATAGGGTTAAATATGTCACCTTCGCCAAGCATAATGCCTTCATTAAATACATTATTAACATAACCGCAGTACCAGTCATTTTCAGATACATCGGAAAAATTGCTTCCTCCGCTTATGCCGCCGTTTCCAAAAACCAAAGACACCATCCTTGCGGCAAGGGCTCTGCTTACAGGATAGTCGAATGTATAAACATCCGTGCCGGACGGCATTACTGCTTGTCCCTCATTTTGCAGTCTTGAGCCGAAATTTTTAATATCCGAAAAAGAACAGCCGGTAAAAAGCACTGCCACAGCACACATAACAGTTATTATTTTAAGTATTGCCATTTCCACCACCTCCCCTTAATTTATGACTGATACAAAACATTTATTACAAAATAAAATAAGACAGCCTGAAAAATCAAACTGCCTTTTAAAAACAAAAAAATAATCCCGAACTGCCGTTCCGATTTTTTGACACCTAGCCGAAGCCAGGTGGGTGTCCGCAAGAACTTATTTTGCCTTCCTCAGCCCAAAGGGAATTAGTAAGAGGCCTGGCATATCAGCTCAGTATAAGACTCCCGTATCAATAATGTAGGTTCAAAATAATCGGTTATCGAACAATCCAGGAATATTAAACGTATTAATTATTTAGTTTTTAAAGAGTTTATAAAATAAGATAAAACAAACGAAACGAATCCAAAAACTATAAATACATCTGCTAAATTAAATATTGGTGCATTTTTAAATTTGACATATATAAAATCCGTAACAGAGCCGTTTTTCAGTCTGTCAATAAAATTGGATACTGCCCCGGCAAAGCACAGGCAAAAACTTAATTTTGAAAAGTCGATTCTTTTTTCAAATATAACCGACTTTAGTGCAAAAAGTGAAAATACACATACACTGCCGCTTATTGCCTTAACACAAAAAGGTTTATCCTCAAGCTTGTTATAAGAAAAGCCTTTATTCTTTTTGTGCCACAAATAGACTTTATTTTTTATAATCTCTTTCTTTTCTTCAATATACAGCTTATCACTTATCAGCTTTTTTGTAAATAGGTCTGAGCATATTATACTCAAAACAATTAAAGCATATACCAAATGAACCACTCCATATTAAGGAATTTGAATTGTAAAATATTGTACTGCTTTTGTTTTTTTATTTTAACACAAAATTTATAATATGAGAATACATATTTAAAAATTATTATAAACTTAATATCTAATTCGACATATACACTAAAATAATAACATATTTTCAACAAATAATTACAGTTTAATTCATAAATATTTATTAATTTTTACACTATAGTCATTAAGTTATATTGCAATTATTCCAAAAAGTTTATATAATAAATTTGCAGGCATATAAGTTTTAAGAAAGGAGAGTTAATATGAAGCATAAAAATTTTTTCAGAGCCGCATGTCTATGTATCTCAATGGGATTTGTTTTGTGCACAACTACTTTTGCCGAACCGGTAAATAAATTCATATCTTTTGAGAATAATTCATACAATGCCGAAGAATTATGGCAGCAGTTTTATAACTCTGAGGCCAATAAAAGGCTTATAGACATCAAGCTTGAGCCTATTCGTGAAGAAATTAAATATATTGAACGATTTGGAAATTATTATTTTATTAACTCTTCAAATATCAGCACAGAAGAAACAGATAATTATTTCAACCGATTAACGGATCTTGAAAAACAAAAACTTGAATTGGAAAATAAAAAAGAGCAGTACCAACTGCTTAAAACAGGTGCTGAATACCAGCTTACGGTGTTAGGCGAAATTAAAAAACCGCATGAAATTAAATATGAGCTTTTACAAAATGGCATAACAAATATTTCAGCAGATGAATTATTAAATTTAGAGTCCGAAAAAGAATCTCTGAAATATCAAAAAGAAATGCTTGAATTTAAGAATAAAGAACTTGAATACAAGTACAAAATGGGACAGATTTCAGATAACGACTTTATAACAGAATTTACAAATACAGCCGCTGAAAAACAAGATATTCAGCAGCAGTACGATACTGCAAAAGCCAAAATTGAGGCCTGCTCAGGCACACTTCCAAGGCCTTTAGGCCCTAAGGGACGCATGTCATTTTAAAAAATACAATTTTTTTATACAAATATCAAACAAATCACTATTAATTAATTTAAAAAAATTATATCTGCAATAAAATAAGTATTTTAATCGACATATTGCGGGATAATAAATTCTTGTATAAATACTGCACCAGTATTATAATTAATAATAAGCAGTAATATAATTTTTACTAATGAAAGGTGGTTTCTTCCAATGGCTTTAGTAACAACAAAAAACATGTTTGAAAAGGCTTTTAAAGGAAATTATTCTATAGGTGCATTTAATATTAATAATATGGAAATTATTCAGGGTGTTGTTGAAGCATGCAAAAAGCATAATTCAGCTGTAATACTCCAGGTTTCAAAAAGCGCTCTTAAATACGCTCACCCTCTTTACCTTAAAAAAATGGTAGATGCGGCTGTAGAAGAAACAGGTCTTGATATTGCTCTTCATCTTGACCATGGCCCTGATTTTGAAACATGCAAAGAATGTATTGATTATGGTTTCACATCAGTTATGTTCGACGGTTCTCATTTTGATTATGAAGAAAATGTAGCTAAAACAAAAGAAATTGTTGATTATGCTCATGCAAGAGGCGTAGTTGTTGAAGCCGAGCTTGGCAAGCTTGCCGGAGTTGAGGACGAAGTTAATGTTGCTGCCGGAAATGCCACATATACAGACCCTGACCAAGCTGTTGACTTTGTTAAACGTACAGGTGTTGATTCTTTGGCTGTAGCTATTGGCACAAGCCATGGAGCATATAAATTTAAAGGCGAAGCAAAGCTTGATTTTGACAGACTTCAAACAATTACAGACAAACTTGAAGCTGCCGGTTTCCATAACTATCCTATAGTTCTTCATGGTGCATCATCTGTTGACCAGAATGCCGTTGCAACATGCAACGAATATGGCGGCCAGATTAAAGGTGCAAAGGGTATCCCAGTTGAAATGTTAAGAAAAGCATCTTCAATGGCTGTATGCAAAATTAACATGGATACAGATATTCGTCTTGCCATGACTGCTGCTGTAAGAAAGGCTCTTGCTGAAAAGCCGGAAGCTTTTGACCCACGCGGTTATTTAGGCGATGCAAGAAAAGACATTGTTGCTATGGTAGAAAGCAAGATAGTTAATGTTTTAGGCAGTACCGATTCAATGAATTAAATAAATACCGAAAAATGACATAAAAAACTTTACGCGCCTTTAGCGGCGCGTATTTTTATAACTTATTTTTATAACTTATTTTTATAACTTTTTCTTATAACTTATTTTACAACATTTTTTACAAATAATTTTTATAATCTATTTTACAACATTAATTAAATTTATTTTTACAAAAAAGGAGATACTTATGGCATTAACAATTAGAACTGCAACTCTTTCGGATTTGGATATTGTAACAGAAATCGAGGCAAAATGCTTTCCTAAAAGCGAAGCTGCCACAAGAGATATATTCAAACAAAGAATTATCACTTTCCCAAACTCATTTTTAATAGCTTTTGAAGACGACAAACCTATTGGTTTTATAAACGGCTGTATAACTAATTCGTTTTTTATATTAGACGAAATGTTTGAAGATGTTAATTATCATAACCCTAACGGTTCTTATCAGGCAATATTCGGCCTTGATGTAATACCGGAAAAAAGACGCTGCGGCATTGCAGCTCTTCTTATGAGTGCAATGATTGAAAACTCAAAGAAATTCGGACGCACCGGTTTAATTCTTACATGCAAAAAAGAACTTATACATTATTACGAAAAATTCGGTTATAGGAATCTTGGTGTATCAAAATCAGTTCATGGCGGTGCTGTTTGGTACGATATGATACTTGATTTTTAAAAATTAAAGTGAATAAACAGCATTAATTTAAAACTGTTATTTTTTTGTTTAACTTGTTGAATAGCAAATTACTGCATTTAAAAATACAGCAAAAAAATGCATTGAAAATTTCATTTAATGTTGAAAATTTCAGCCAAATATACTATAATTAGTTTATAAAGTAGTTGTTTGATAAAGGGGGCAATCAGTATGAAGAACGCAATTATTACTATAAGCAGACAGTACGGCAGCGGCGGAAGGAAAATAGCTGAACTTTTAGCAAAAGAACTTAATATACCTTATTATGACAATGAGCTTATTTCATTGGCTGCTGAAAAAAGCGGAATAAAAGATGAGCTTTTTAAAGAAGCTGAGCTTCAGGCTGGAAATAACTTCCTTTATCTGCTTTCAAGGCTTGGACCTGAAACACAAATCTACGGTATGCCGTTTAACGAAAAAATATTCAGCGTTCAGTCACAGGTAATCCGTGATGTAGCTTCCAGCGGTCCATGTGTTATATTAGGAAGATGTGCTGATTATGTATTAAAAGATTATCAGAACTGTGTAAATATATATACATACGCTTCATTCCAGACAAGAGTAGCCAGAGCTATTACGGACTATGGTGTTGACAGGGATAACGGTGAAAAAGAAGTACGTAAAGTTGATAAAGCCCGTGAGGCTTATTATAACTATCATACAGGCAACAAGTGGGGAGATCCAAACAACTACGATTTAATGCTTAACATGAACTATCTCAGTGCAGAAGATGCTGTTAAATTAATAGTTGAATACCTTGATTTAAGAAAAGACGATGAGCTGAGAAAACCTTATAACCTCTAATAAATTTATAATTATTAGAATTAATTAGTATGTGTTAAAAGAGAGCAAAAGAGAGCGGCATATAAAACCGCTCTCTTTTTTATGTAAATAATCTTATTTAAAATTATAATATACCGCTTTTAAAGTTTTCTATAAAACATGTGTCTATTTCTTTAACACTTATATCTTTTATTATTTCAGCCG
Source organism: uncultured Clostridia bacterium (assembly GCA_944384255.1). Classification (GTDB taxonomy): domain Bacteria; phylum Bacillota; class Clostridia; order Lachnospirales; family Anaerotignaceae; genus Neoanaerotignum_A. The sequence continues at coordinate 901 of CALWSS010000016.1, read as the reverse complement.
GATTTTTGTCCATTATTTTAATCCGGTCGGACATTTCAACGGCTTCTTCAATATCATGGGTAACTAAAAAACATGTTTTGCCTTTTAAATATTCTTTCATACTGATTATGATTTTTTTCTTCAAAGCCTCGTCTATGCCTTTAAAGGGTTCATCAAATATATAAATATCGGCATTTTTTAAAAGACACCTGGCAATAGCCGTTCTTCTTTTCATTCCTCCGCTTAGTTCATTTATATAAAATTCTGAAAAATCTGACATATCCAAAAAATTAAGGACTTTTTTGCAAAGGCTTTCGTTTTTGCATGAAACCATAATATTTTCTTTAACAGTAAAGCTCTCAAGGAGTCTGTCCTCCTGAAACACAACCGAAAAGCTTTTGGCATCTAAACCCGATATACTGCCTTTATCCGGTTTTTCAAAGCCTAAAAGCATGTTTATAAGTGTTGTTTTTCCGCCACCGGAAGGTCCTAAAAGAGATGTTGTAACTCCTTCATTTAGGCACATGCTGAAAGCTGAAAAAACTTCTTTTTCATAACTTTTATATATACTATTAAAACAAATCAAACTTATTCACCTTAACTTTATAAACCTGTTAAGCAAAATACTGAAAACTTTTTCTGCAAGTATGCTTAATATAATTACTGTTAGTGTCCATGCAAAAAGCTCAGGTGTTTCAATATATATTTTGGACTCATAAAGCTTTCTGCCAATAGAAAGCTCAGGTGTGCTAATAACTTCAGCTGCAATACCGCTTTTCCAAGCAAAGCCTAAGCCTGTTATGCATGATGTTTTAAAATACGGTATAACCTGAGGTATGTATATCATTTTTATTTTTCTTTGAACGCTAAAATCAAACACATCTGCCATTTCAAGGAGCTTTCTGTCTGTTTCTTTAAAACC
>CALWSS010000015.1 GCA_944384255.1 uncultured Clostridia bacterium | reverse complement strand
ATTAGAAATATATGGATTATTTTCTACGGATTTAACAGTAGATAAGGATTTGTTTATGCTGTTTGTTTTAAGCCGGTCAACTTCTTCTTTTGTTCTGCATTTACGTAGTTTTTCTTCATAGGCTTTTTGTTCAGCTTCTTCTTTTACAAGGTCGTTATATGCTTTTGGGTCTTTAATTTTCAAGTACTCTCGTTCTTTAGCTGTTAAAGTGCCTCCGGCAAAAAGTTTTGCATGTATTGCACGTAGTTTATCATCGCCATGGGAGTTGACATCCTGAATTGTATCAACTGCATTTTGGGTACTGTTAATCCATTCAACTAAAGATTTGCTTTTGTCAGTATAGTTTCCGCTTTGCTTTTTTAAATACCAGCGGGTTTCCATTTCCATTGTTTTAATTTGTGACGACAGTCTGCCCATTATTGGAAAATTCATGCACTTAACCTCCTTTCAAAATAGTGTATATATCAAGTTTATCTCTAATTAATATATCGAACTTTATGCTTAAAATTTAATATGTTTTGTGTAATTTTAATAATTAACATAAAAATTTTGGTGTTTTTAATAATAACAGCATAAAAAATCAGCGAAAAATATTTAAATTTATATAAATTAAGCTATGAGAAAGTAAGTAAAAAGACTTTTTAAAACACAATAATGAAAAAAACATGAAAACCCGGAAATTAAATTCCGGGCTTTCGTATATAAGTTTTTAAATGAAGGGGAAACGTAAGAAATATTTTATTTTGTTATTTCAAATTCCTGATAACCCATATAACCAGGAGCTATCTCGTATTTTTCAAATACTATTACAGGATTGCCGTTTTCATTGATGTAAAACGGTGTATCATCAGAAATTGTTTTAAACCCTGCTTCCTGCATTGTGTCATCGCCGCCAAAACCGAAATAAAGATTGTTTTCGTCTTCTGCCATACGCTGTTCTATTTGTTTTTTAATGCTTTCGTTGCATATATTAATGTAATCGTCGCCTAAAAGGTCTTTAAGTGTTATTTCTTTATCAGTATCAAGATTTAAATTGTAATAATGGCGTTCTTCGTTAGATGCTACCCAGCCTTTGGATGTTACAAGCTCAAAAGAAAGGATATTGCCGTTTTGCGACTTAACATCGTAGTCAATTATTATATCCATTTTACGGTTATTCCATTCTTCTTCTGTTCCGCCTGTTTCAAAAAATGCTTTTTTGTATTCTTCGAAATCTTTTTCAGCCTGAGCACGATAGTCATTTACTGTCTTTTCAATTTCCGAATTAATTTTTTCCGTAAATTCTGTGTTTGCAACATTTGAACTGCTTTCCATTACCACATTTGGTACATCCATATCTACATTGTACATATTTTCCTCAACACCATGTACTGCACGTACAGTTAAAACCTTTGCTATTGCTCCTATTACAGGAAGTTTAGCCATTTCTGTTGCAAATGCAGGTATTGTATTAAGAGCTACTGTTGTGCATACTACTAAACCGGCTGCTGTAACAGTTAAGCCTCTAAAAAATTTTCTCATAAGCATTTTCCTCCTTATATATACAGCTCTTTTTCTGCTGCTTTTTGATATGGCATTTTTTACAACTAAGTCAAGTTCCGGTGGAATTTCTATTGAATCATATATTTTTTTACTGTCCTCAATTTTCATGCAAAGGCCTCCTTTGATAACTTGTTTTCTAATTTACTAAGCCCGCTGTAAAGCCTTGTTTTTACTGTGTTTGGGTTAGTATTTGTTGTTTCGGCTATCTGCTTAATTGTAAGGTCTTCGTAATAATGCAGTATTATTACTGTTCTTACAGGCTCGCTTAAATTCTGTACTGCCTCATAAACTTCCATGTTTTTATCAAAGTATGGTTCGTTATAAGATTGTTCCGGCAGAGTTTCATCTGTTGGAGCCTCGTTTTTGGAAGCCTTAATGTGCTGTAGAGCTTCATTAATTATTATTTTGTAAAGCCATGTTTTAATGGCTTGAGGATTTTTTATTGTGTAGCATTTTTCAAGTGCCGTACAGATTGAGTTCTGTACAATATCCAAAGCGCTTTCTTTATTACGTACGTAGCTGTATGCCAGCTTATAGAATTTTTCCTGATGCTCAAGTATACAACTTACTGTCAGGTCATATAAATCCTTTTCCATGGTTGCCTCCTGTTTTGTATGTTTTACATACCTTTTACCGCGGTAATTTTTATTGCTTTTACTATATAGATAATTTAGAGGTTTAAAAAGTTTGGATTTTTTAAAAAATTTTGGTATTGGTTTTTTTAACAAAAAAATTGTACTTGCAATATACAGATTATATGATATAATGTTTTTCATAGCAAAAGGCAGTATGCCCGTATAGTTTACAAGCTTATCAAGAGTGGTCGAGGGACAGGGCCCTGTGACACCCAGCAACCGGCTTTATGCACGGTGCTAATTCCCACACATAAGTTGTTATGTGTAAGATGAGCTTTTATTTGGCCCTGACGGGCTTTTTTTTATACTATTTATTTTTAAAAGGAGGAGTTATAAATGTCAAGAAGACTTTTTACATCAGAGTCTGTTACAGAAGGACATCCAGATAAAATCTGCGACCAGATTTCTGATGCCGTTCTTGATGCTATACTTGCAAAAGACCCTATGGCAAGAGTTGCCTGCGAAACAACAGCTACTACAGGTATGATTTTTGTTATGGGTGAAGTTACAACAAACTGCTATGTTGATATTGAGGAGATTGTTAGAGATACTGTTAGAGAAATTGGCTATACAAGAGCTAAATATGGCTTTGACGCTGATTCCTGTGCTGTAATTACATCTCTTAAAGGCCAGTCACCTGACATCGCTATGGGTGTTGATAATGAAGGCGCCGGCGACCAAGGTATGATGTTTGGTTTTGCATGCAATGAGACTGACGAATATATGCCAATGCCTATTTATCTTGCTCATAAGCTTACAAGACGTCTTACAGAGGCAAGAAAAACAGGTGTGCTTTCTTACCTCAGACCAGACGGAAAATCTCAGGTAACAGTTGAGTATGTTAACGACAAGCCTGTTAGGGTAGATACTGTTGTTATTTCAACTCAGCATGCACCTGAAATTGACCACGACACAATTGAAAAAGACATTATTGAAAAGGTAATTAAAGAAGTAATACCTGCTGAGCTTTTAGACGAAAACACAAAATATTTCATTAACCCAACAGGACGTTTTGTAATAGGCGGACCACAGGGCGATAGCGGTCTTACAGGCAGAAAGATTATAGTTGACACTTACGGTGGATATGCTCGTCACGGCGGCGGTGCTTTTTCCGGCAAAGACCCTACAAAGGTTGACAGAAGTGCATGCTATGCAGCAAGACATGTTGCTAAGAACATTGTAGCAAGCGGAGCTGCTGAAAAGTGTGAAATTCAGCTTGCTTATGCTATAGGTGTTGCTCAGCCTGTATCTGTACTTGTAAATACATTTGGCACAGGCAAAATTGCTGATGAAAAACTTGAGGAATTAGTTCAGAAGAACTTTGACCTTACACCTAAGGGCATTATAAACAGATTTGACCTTAGAAGACCTATTTACAAACAGACAGCTGCTTACGGACACTTTGGAAGAAACGACCTTGATTTACCATGGGAAAAACTTGACATGGTAGATGTTTTTAAACAGTGATGTATTATTAAAATAAACAAAAATCAAAGCACGGAATCCTTTTGGAAACCGTGCTTTTTGTATGCCTTGCTTTTTAAAAATAAAAAATAATGCAAGTTTTATATTATAATTGAATGTAATAACTTTACGATTAAATAAATCAAAATTAAATAAAAACACGCTCTCTAATTAAGCGTGTTTTTTGTATAAAATTATAATTAAATTCTGTGAACAGGCTGATCTCCAAATGAAACTCCTAAATCACGGGCTACATGAACAAGTTCGTCTGTTTCAGGGTCAATCTGTTTTTGAGAACCTACAACTTCTTCAAGTGATACGTAACTTATATCACCGTGTTTAAGACAAACCATGTTGCCGTATTTTTCTTCGTGTATAAGTTTTGCTGCATAGGAGCCGTATCTTGCAGAAAGTATTCTGTCAAAAGGAGATGTTTCACCGCCTCTTTGTGTATGGCCCAGTACAACAGGACGTATCTCGTGTTCTTCGCCTATAAGCTGTTCAAGCTGATATGTAAGCTTATTGGCAATGCCGCCAAGACGGATAGGGTCTGGACTGTCTTTTACTACTTTATTAACTGTTACTGTGCCGCCAAGCTCCATAGCGCCTTCTGATACAACTATAATTGTAAAGAGTTTTCCTCTTGCATCTCTTTCGTGTATTTTCTGCACTATATTGTCAAGGGTATACGGTATTTCAGGTATAAGTATAATATCGGCTGAGCCGGCAATGCCGCCGTGAAGAGCTATCCAGCCGGCATTTCTGCCCATTACCTCAACAACTATTATTCTGTGGTGGCTTTCGGCTGTTGTGTGAAGCCTTCCAAGTGCTTCTGTAACAATATTAACTGCTGTGTTAAAGCCGAAAGTAACATCTGTTGCTCTAAGGTCGTTGTCTATTGTTTTAGGCACACCTATTACATTAACGCCTTTACGGGCAAAATCCCTTGCACTTGTAAGTGTTCCGTCACCGCCAAGTATAACAAGGCAGTCAACGCCTTCATTTTTAAGGTTTTGTATTGCCACATCGGAAACATCTTTTCTTACTGTAACACCATTTTCGGTAACTTTATAGTCAAAAAGGTTATCTTTGTTTGAACTGTATAAAATAGAACCGCCTTTGTGAAGTATACCTGTTGTGTTCTCAAGTGTAAGAGGCATAAAATCGTTTGTATACAATCCTCTGTAACCAAATTTGTAACCAATTAACTCATATCCGTATTTAAGTATACATGTTTTTGTAAGTGTGTATATTACCGCATTAAGTCCCGGTGCGTCTCCTCCTCCTGTTAAAACAGCTATTTTTTTCTTAGACATCAACATACCTCCCAAAGGTTTTTATTATGAATTATTATAAATCAATATTGAAAAAAAATAAATAACTAAAAGTATAATTTATTACTGATTGACTTGATTAAAAGAATTAAAAATACTGATTTAAAATATTAAATACTTAAAAACTATGTATTATTACTCTTTTTTATTAATGCTTTCTTCAAGAGAAGCTATTCTCTTTTCAAGTTTGGTGATTTTTTCCTGCTGTTCGGCAAAAGCATAAATTACAACAGAAATTAAAAATGCCACAGCGGCAGTTGCAGTAAAAAAGCGTTTAGAAAAGTCAAAGAGCACATATCCACCGAAAAACATAAAACATTCAGCAGTTATTATTGTGACAAATATTATCTGAATGAATTTTTTCATAAAATCAGCTCCTTATAAAAACAGCACTGAGTTTAATACATAGTTCAAGTTTATAATTTAAGTATAACACGGCAGAGTTTTATTTTCAATTAACAAGGACATGCCTGCCTTTATGAAGCAAACATGTCCTTAAAATTTTATTATACGGTTCTGAGCATTGGAATTGAGTTATTAACACCTTTTGACATAAGTATCTGATGAAGGTCTATAATGCCGTTATTAAATGTAGCGGCACATGATGCAAGGTAAAGGTCCCACATTCTTGTAAATTCTGTGCCCATCATTTTTTCTATTTCTTCACGGTGGTTATTGAAGTTTTCTCTCCAGCAGAGAAGTGTACGGTTATAATGTCTTCTTAAGCTTTCAATATCAAGTGTATAGAAGTTATAATCAGGCATTATGTTTACAATTTCTCTAAGGCTTGGTATCATGCCGCCTGGGAAAATATATTTTTTAATCCATGCATCGCCTGGGTGTTCCTTAAGAGCACTGATAAAGTGAAGAAGGAACAGACCGCCGTCTTTTAATACAGAATGAACACATTTAAGGAATAAATCATAGTTCTTTCTGCCTACATGTTCGAGCATGCCGACACTTACAACTCTGTCAAATGTCATTTCACTCTTAGGCAAATCTCTGTAGTCCATAATTTTTACTGAAAGCATGTCCTCAAGGCCTTCTGCTTTGATTTTTTCGGAAAAGCCTTTTTCCTGTTCAGCACTTAATGTTATGCCACAGCCTTTGACTTTGTATTTCTTGGCCGCTCTAATAAGAAGAGCACCCCAGCCACAGCCTATATCAAGAAGTGTCATGCCTTCTTCAAGCTGAAGTTTTGCAAGTATATGGTCAAGTTTGTCTTCCTGTGCTTCATCAAGAGTTTTAGTATCGTCTTTGAAATATGCACATGAATAGTTCATGTCTTTGTCAAGCCAAAGTTTATAGAAGTCGTTTCCTATATCATAGTGTGATGAAACTTCTTTTTTCTGGTTGGCTTTTGATACAGATGTTTTAATTATGCTTTTAAGGGCGCTTTCGTTTGTGCTGAATTTTGACATATTGCCTAAAAACAGATTTAAAACGTAGTAAAGGTCTTTGTCAAGTTCAATGTCTCCACGCATGTAAGCTTCTCCAAGGGCAAGGGAAGTGCTTGTAAGAAGCTCTGTTTTTTTAAGAGGTTTGTTTATCTTTACGTTAAAGCAAGGCTCACCATCACCGATTTTAGTTTTTTCACCGTTTGTTTCAATTGTAAAGCAGACAGAAATAAATTTGCTTAAATAGTCTGCTAAAAAGTTTTCTTTCATTTGTTAATCGCCTCCTGATAGCTCTTAGACATAAAAAGTTTTAACAATATTAAATGTAAATATTCTAAATATCCAAATATTGTTTTTTAATTATCAAATAGTATATCATTTAATAAAAAAAATTCAACAATTTTTAATTTATATTTCTGATTTTATTTTTTTTATACACAGAGCAATAAAAAAGGACGGCTATAAACCGCCCTAATTTTTGTTTTATGATATTTGCCAAAGTTAATTAATTGACAATTAATTAAATCTCAGGCTCTATTAAACCATAGTTTCCGTTTTTACGTTTGTAAACAACATTAATTGTTTCTGTTGATGTATTAAGGAAAACAAAAAAGTCGTGTCCCAGAAGTTCCATTTGTGTAACGGCTTCTTCTGCATCCATAGGAAGAACTTCGAATTTTTTGTTTCTTTCTATAATAGGGGAGCCTTCATCATACGAAGCTTCGTTATCGGCCTCAGTATTATTTGCTTCAACAATTTTCCTTTTTGCAACTTTCCTTCCCTTAGCTTTTAAAAGCTGTTTTTCAAGGTTTTCAACAGCTTTGTCAACCGAAACCATCATGTCTTCGTCTTCTTTTTCAGAACGGACAATTAATTTACCGCTTTTAAGAGTTATATCTGTTTTATAGGTAAGTTTACTTCTGTTTACAGCTACGTTAACGAAAGAGTCAGGAGGCATAATTTTTTCTATTCCGGATATTACAGCCTCAATTTTTTCTTTTGTTCTATCGCCGATGTCAAAGTTCTTTCCTCTGATGAGATATGTCATATATAACAGCTCCTTTCAATTATTGCTGTAGGAAAAGCTTACGCCTTTCTTATAATTATTTATTCGACGTTTATTTTAAAATTCCTTTTTTAATGAGTATAAAATTTCTAATTCGATTAAATATTTTATTTAAGTGTAAAATCATTTAACGCAGGTGAACCAAATTATAAAAAGACATGGCTTTTATAAAGTAATGGTTGTTTACATTTTTGATTAAATTTGTGTTAATAAAAACACCAACAAGATTGTGGATAAAGTGGATAAGTCGGTGCATAACTGATTTTAAAGGGTTTTTTATGTGCAAAAGTATAATTAAAAATCTGTACAACTTGTTTTTTGTTAACAGATACTGACAGTTATGTTTACATAAGTTTATTATGACATAATGAATTATATTTTATGAATTTAAAAGTTAAAGCTTAAAAAGAATTTGAAATTTACAAAATTATATTAAAACGGTTTGAAAACAAGGGATAAAAATACTTTTTTAAATAAAAAAATTAATGTGTTAATAATAAATAATTCAGAATGAGGGTGTGATAAGTATTAAAAACAGCTTATTTGGATTTTAAATTAAAAAAGCCCTTTGTTTTTAGCAAAGGACTTTAATTTTACTGAATGTTGTATTCTTTTAAGGCGGTTTTATAAGCTTTCTGAGTTACTTCATCAAAGCAGACTATAGCAACTTTTTCAAAATCACTGTGTTGGGCAAGAAAAGCCGAAATTTCTCTGACGGCTATTTTGGCTGCTTCATCAACCGGAAACCTATATACTCCGGTACTAATGGAAGGAAAAGCTATTGAACGTATACCGTTTTCATAAGCCAGTTTTAACGAGTTCCTGTAGCAGTTGGCTAAAAGCTCCGGTTCACCTTTATTGCCTCCACGCCATATTGGTCCGGGAGTATGTATAACATATTTTGCGCTTAATTTAAAGCCAGGGGTAATACGTGCCTCTCCTGTAGGGCAGCCGTTGAATTTTTTGCATTCCTCAAGAAGCATAGGCCCAGCTGCTTTATGAATAGCACCGTCAACTCCGCCTCCGCCTAAAAGAGATGTATTAGCCGCATTGACTATAGCGTCTGTCTTAGCTTTTACAATATCGCCTTTTACAATAGTCAGTCTGTTCATAGCATTCACTCCCTTCAAAGCTATTTTATATTATTTTAAAAAAAAGGTAAACACTTAAGGACTAAATTTTATTATTTTGTATTATTTTTAATAAATAATATTTACCAAAACGCTGTTTTTATACATTATTAAAGTAGTATATAATTCAATTTTACTTTATCACTTTAAATTTTTGCAGTTAGACGCTTTAAAAAGCCATAATAGATTGACAATAAATTGAAAAAGTATTATTATTACATCTAAGTAACAGACAATATGAAATTAAGTGAGGGGAGTCAATATTATGGTAAAAAAGTTTAAAATTGTCGCTTCAGCGGCTTTAGCATTTGTAATGGCCTGCGCTATGGCTGGTTGCTCAAGTTCTTCCGGCGAATCTTCCGCCTCAGGTTCTGCCTCAGCTTCAGCATCGGCTTCTGCTTCGGGAGAAACAGCATCAGGTGATGTTATTAAAATAGGTATTATCCAGCTTTTAGAGCATGATGCTCTTGACTCAGCAAGAGAAGGCTTTATTCAGACTTTAAAAGATAACGGATATATTGACGGGGAAAACATTATAATCGATTATCAGAATGCACAAAATGACCAGTCAAACCTTAAAACTATAAGCCAGAGATTTGTACAGGAAGAAGACGACCTTATTTTGGCTATAGCTACAGGTGCAGCTCAGTCAGTAGCAGCTGAAACAAGTGAAATTCCTATTCTTGGTACAGCAATTACCGATTACGAGGCAGCTCAGCTTGTAGAAAGCAATGATGCTCCGGGAGGAAATGTTTCCGGTACAACAGACCTTAATCCTGTTGATAAACAGCTTGACCTTCTTAAGGAAATGCTTCCGGATGCTAAAACACTTGGCATTCTTTACAACTCAAGTGAGGTAAACTCTGAAATTCAGGCTCAGATGGCTGAAGAAGCAGCTCAGGCTCTTGGTCTTGAATGCAAAACAGCTACTGTTACAAACACAAATGATATTGCTCAGGTTATGGAGTCTATAGCAGCTGATGTTGATGCTATTTATATACCTACAGACAATACATTTGCTTCAGCAATGGCTACAGTTGCCAAAGTTGCAGAGCAGTATCAGCTTCCTACTATATGCGGTGAAAGCGGAATGGTTCAAAATGGCGGACTTGCAACAGTAGGTATTGATTATTATAAACTTGGCTGCCAGACAGGCGAAATGGCAGTTCGTATATTAAAAGACGGTGCTAATGTAGCCGAAATGCCTATTGAAGGTCTTGAAGATGCCAATGTATGCATTAATCTTGATGAGGCTGCTGCTATAGGCTATGAATTCCCGCAGTCAATTGTTGACAGTGCAAACATTATAGTTAAAGACGGGGAAGTTATTGAAAACTGATATATAAATTATATTAAATAATGTAGAGTCAGACTTATAGCCGAACTGTTGAAGTTCGGCATAAGTTGTATTTAAAAGTATTAATAGTGGATGGGTGAATAGCAAATGCGTTTAAGTGTATTAATGGGCGCTGTATCTCAGGGTCTTTTATGGTCTATACTTGCCATAGGAGTTTACATTACATATAAAATTCTTGATTACGCTGATTTAACAACAGAAGGAAGCTATCCTTTAGGTGCGGCAGTTGCTGCTCAGATGATATTAAGCGGATTTAATCCTTTTGTAGCTACTTTTGTTTCAATGTTAGCCGGTATGGTAGCAGGCTTTGTTACCGGATTTTTAAACACAAAACTTAAAATACCTTCTCTTTTAAGTGGTATACTTTCTATGACAGGCTTATATTCTGTTAACCTTAGAATAATGGGTAAAGCCAATCTTCCGCTTTTAAAACAGGATACAGTTATTTCTATTGTATCTGATAAAGGTATTGAAACATCAACAGCTGTTTTAATAGTAGGAATAATTTCAGTACTTGTGGTAATAGCTATTTTATGGTGGTTCTTTGGTACTGAAAAAGGTTTTGCCATTAGAGCAACAGGCGATAATGCAGCCATGATTAGAGCATTGGGTGTTAATACTAACTCCATGGTAATTCTTGGCCTTGTAATAAGCAACGGATTAATAGCTCTTTCAGGCGGTATAATGGCTCAGTACAACGGTTATGCCGATGTTGGTATGGGTACCGGTACAATCGTTATAGGTCTTGCATCAGTTATTATAGGTGAAGTGCTTTTTGGCCATTCATCAATACTGAGAAGCCTTTTTGCCGTAGTTCTCGGCTCAATACTTTACAGAATTATAATTGCTTTTGTTCTTTCAAAAGGCCTTGTTCCTACAGACCTTAAACTGCTTTCATCAGTGCTTCTGGCTGTATGCCTTTCACTGCCGCTTATTAAGGAAAAGCTTTATGATTTTGTAGAAAGAATTCATGGCAATAAATCAAAGGAGGGCGAAGTTAATGCTTAAGCTCCAAAATGTGAGAAAAGTATTTGGAAAAGGCACTGCTAACGAAAAAGTAGCCCTTGACAAAGTAAGTTTTACAATGAATCCGGGAGATTTTATAACTGTTATAGGCGGTAACGGCGCCGGAAAGTCTACAACACTTAATGCTATTGCAGGTTTATTTTTTGTAGACGACGGTTATATAGAAATAGACGGAAACGATGTAACAAAGCTGCCGGAATATAAAAGAGCAAAATATATAGGCAGAGTGTTCCAAGACCCGAGAATGGGTACAGCTACAAATATGAGTATAGAAGAAAACCTTGCCATGGCTTTAAGACGAGGCAAGAAAAGAGGACTTCATAAAGGCATAACAAGAGAGGAAAAATCCAAATTCAGGGAATACCTTGAAATGCTTGACTTAGGCCTTGAAAACAGAATGAGTACTAAAACAGGTCTTCTTTCCGGTGGTCAAAGACAGGCCATAACGCTTCTCATGGCTACAATGACTAAACCACAGCTTCTGCTTCTTGATGAGCATACAGCAGCTCTTGACCCTAAAACGGCTAAAAAGGTTCTTGAGCTTACAGAAAAAATAATTGCAGAAGATAAATTGACTGCTCTTATGGTTACTCATAACATGAGAGATGCCATTAAACTTGGCAACAGACTTATAATGATGCACAAGGGTAATGTGCTTATTGATGTCTGCGAAGAGGACAAGAAATATTTGCAGGTTGCCGATTTGCTTAAAATGTTTGAAAAAGCCAGTGGCGGACAGAATGTCGATAACGATAGGATGCTGCTTAATTAAAATAAAACCCGGATACCGCTATCCGGGTTTTTGTGAATTTATTTGACCGTTTGCCTTTAATGATATATACTTTTTACGAACGGGATTATTATTATTGAGGAGTGCTTTTAATGAAAAATATAAATGTTGTTATACTTGCTGCAGGCGAAGGAACAAGAATGAAATCCAAAATGCCTAAAGTGCTGCATGAGGTAATGGGTAAACCAATGATTAAGCGTGTTATAGATACTGCTTATGAGTTGGGTGCTCAGAATATATGCGTTGTTACTGGGCATAAGTCAAATGAGGTACAAGAAGCCTTAAAAGATGAAAAAGTAACATTTGCCATTCAGGAAAAACAGCTTGGCACAGGTCATGCCGTAATGCAGGCTGAAAAATATATTAATGATGATGAAGATGTTCTTATTCTTTATGGCGATACACCTTTAATTAAAGCTGAAACACTTCAAAAATTAATTGACTACCATAGAAGTGAGGATAACGGTGTTTCAATTATTTCGGCTGTTGTGGATAATTCAGAAGGCTACGGACACATTATAAGGGATAAAAACGGAAATTTTGTTAAAAATGTTGAGTATAAAGACGCAACAGCTGAAGAAAAGCTTGTAAAGGAAATTAACTCCGGTATTTACTGCTTTAAAGGCTCAAGCCTTAAAAAAGCTCTTAAACTTATTACAAACGACAATGTACAGGGTGAATACTATCTTCCTGACACACTTGAAATAATACTCAAAAATGGTGAAAAGGTAAATGCTCTTTCAATAGGCGATGTTACGGAATTTTTTGGTGTAAATAACCGTATCCAGCTTGCAGAAGCAAACAAAATTATGCAGAAAAGAATTAACGAAAATCACATGCTTAATGGTGTAACTATTATCTCACCGGAAGACACATATATTTCAGATGATGTAGAAATAGGCTGTGATACAATAGTTTATCCTGGCTGCGTTCTTGAAGGCAAAACTGTTATAGGAGAGGACTGCAAAGTTGGACCTGATACAAGGCTTACTGATATGAAATTAAGTGATAATGTTACAATTCAGTATACAGTGGCTATGGAAAGCGAAATAGGAAGCGGAACAAAAGTTGGTCCTTTTGCTTATATCAGACCAAATTCAAAAATAGGAGAAAATATAAAAATTGGCGACTTTGTTGAGGTTAAAAACTCAGTTATAGGCAACGGCACTAAGGTTTCACACCTTACTTATATAGGTGATTCCGATGTTGGAGAGAGAATTAATTTCGGCTGCGGTACTGTAACAGTAAACTATGACGGTCACAAAAAATTCAGAACAACTATAGAGGATGATGTGTTCATTGGCTGCAATGCCAACCTTGTGGCACCTGTAACACTTAAAAAGGGTTCTTATGTGGCTGCCGGCTCTACAATTACAAAAGATGTGCCTGAAAAAGCCCTTGCAGTAGCAAGAAATCGTCAGCAGAACATAGAAGGCTGGACGAAAAAATAAAATTTTTGTCAAATAGTATTGAATTTTGTCCTTTCGAGGTGTAACATAATCATGTATGTGGTTAATTATTGAATGTTTGTAGGGAGGATAACTTTAATGATGTATTCAGGCAGAAGCAATATAAAAATCTTTTCTTGCAATGCCAACAGAGAATTGGCCGAAGAAATGGCTCAGTGCCTTGGTCTTAAACTTGGTCAGGCTGAAGTAAGCCATTTCAGTGATGGTGAAATTTCTGTTAAAATTGATGAAACTATCAGAGGTGCAGATGTTTATATTGTGCAGTCAACGTCGTATCCAGTAAACGACAACCTTATGGAGCTTCTTATAATGATAGATGCCATGAAGAGAGCTTCAGCAGGAAGAATTACAGCTGTTATTCCATATTACGGCTATGCACGTCAGGACAGAAAAGCAAGAGCAAGAGATCCAATCAGTGCTAAGCTTGTGGCTAATATTCTTACAGTAGCAGGAGCGGACAGAGTTCTTACAATGGATCTTCACTGTGCTCAGATACAGGGATTTTTTGATATTCCAGTAGACCACCTTGTAGGTGCACCGCTTCTTACAAACTATTATCACGATAAATACGGTGATGCCATTAATGAGTTTGTAGCAGTATCTCCTGACCTTGGCAGTGTAGGCAGAACAAGAAGCTTTGCAACAAGGCTTGAGATTCCTTTGGCTATTATTGATAAAAGAAGACCAAAGGCTAATGTAAGCGAAATTATGAATATCATTGGTAATGTTGAAGGCAAGAGAGTAATACTTGTCGACGACATGATTGATACAGCCGGCACTATTACAAATGCCGCTAATGCCCTTAAAGAAAGAGGCGCTATAGAGGTAGACGCATGCTGCACACATGCTGTTCTTTCAGGCCCGGCTATAGAGAGAATAGAAAAATCAGCTATAAGTGAGCTTCTTGTGCTTAACACAATTAAGCTTCCGGAAGACAAATGCATACCTAAAATTAAAGTGCTTTCTGTTGCTAAAATATTTGCAGAAGCTATCAACCGTATACATGAAGGTATGTCAGTATCAAAATTATTTGAATAATGACTTAAAAAAGACCGGCTTTTTGAACTGAACCCAAAAAGTTAGACAATATTTTTAAGTAAAAATTGTTCAAGAAGCCATAAGGGCTAGTTTCCTGTAAAGAGCAGGTGACAAGCCCTTTAGCTTTGTCTTAATACGTCTATTGTTGTAATAGTCAAGATAGTCCACAAGCTCCTGTTTGAA
>CALWSS010000014.1 GCA_944384255.1 uncultured Clostridia bacterium | reverse complement strand
TTTTGTCATTTATTTGTAATTTCCAAAAAAGCAGAATTTAATTCGGGAACGGATAATATACTGTAATCACATGGTTTTATATTTGGGTTTTGTGTATTAAGCATGTTTTCATCAAAATAAATAACGGCAGTTAAATCTGGCACCAAAGGGCACAAGTCATTATAAAAATATTCAATAAATTTTTCGGCACCTTCTATCATGTATGTGTGTTCGTAGTTATCAAAATGATTTACACCAAATTGTGTAATAATAACGGGCTTTTCAATGGTTAAATTGTCACATGTGGTTTTAAAACTTTGTATTTCATATATTGAGTCATAAGGCGATGTAAATACACAGTTTAAGCCTATAAAATCTATTTGGCTTTCCTGAGGATAATATTCACTTAAAGAAATGTTATTTAGGGCATTAAAGCTCCAAATAATTTTAGAAGAAGGAGAGGCCCTTTTAATTAAAGATACAAAGTTTGAAAAGTTTGTCTTATATTTACTGCTTTCAATATCCCCGTAACAGGGAAAAACATTATAAACGGCAGATATATTGATTTTTGCGGCTTCATTGGCAAAACGAATCATGTCGGTTGTATTTTCGCTGTAATTTACTGTTATAATAGGTGTTTTGTTTTCACTGAAGCATTTTAGAAGGAAATTTGAAGGAAAAGGTTCAGTTACATCAACATCTACACAATAATAAGTTATATTGCTTAATTCTTTTTCTATTGAAGTTATGTTGTCAGCATTAATAAATCTTTGAGAGGCAAGGCCGTATTCAAAACTGTTTTCTGTTGAAATTTCTTCATTAACAGGTGTGCTGTTTTTAGTGTTGTTTACAAAAACGGCAGGCTCTTTTTTCTCATTATCATTGCATGAAGTAAGCAGAAGCGAGAATAAAATTGTAATAATAATAGTTTTTTTCATATATATTCTCCTTTAAAAGGGCAGTTTTTACAGTAATATTTTTAACTTTTGTGAATATATTTATACATGGCGCAATAAAGTTTTGGAGATGAGAAGTGTGAGAAAAAAGGACAACTTTAAACTTGCGGCGTTTTTGCGAAGTACAATACTTGGCTTATTAGTTGTATCTGCCTGTTTTGTGGCGGCTTTAAGATATATGACAGAGTTTTATGCATCTCCTTTGCCTGTAAGCTCTGTTAAAAATACTGGTGTAATAGTTGAAAACACGGCTGAAAATTCAGCAGATAACAGCAAAGAGGCCGGAGTTACTAATGAAAATACTGAAAGTATGGCTTCTGATAATACAAATTCAGAAACGGAAAAATCAGTGTTTGTAAGCACTCTTTCAGAAGAAGAATTGAAGCTTCAGCCTGAAACGGATACAAACTATGCTTCCGATATAAAAAAAGTTAGCCTTACGGAAGATGATATAAATAAGCTTAAAGATTTCAGCTATTTAAAGAGCAATTTTTACATAGTAGACCAAAGAACGGACCTTTTGGAAAGTGATATAAATGTAGATGAGTTTTTGAACATGGATTTAACTATAGATAAATCTACAGGCGGACCTAAAGTGCTTATATTCCATACACATTCCAGTGAAATGTATGCCGACAGCGACCCGTCAAAAGGAGTAGAAGAAGGAATATGGGGTGTAGGTGAGGAACTTAAAAACATACTTGAAAACAAATACGGTATTGAAGTTTTGCACGATACAGGAAGGTATGATGTAGTAGACGGCAAAAACCAGATTTTGGGGGCTTACGAAAGAATGGAGCCTGCTATAAGAAAAATATTGGAGCAGTATCCCACAATTGAGCTTGTTATTGATATGCACCGTGACGGAGTAAATGAAGATGTCCGTCTTGTAGACGATGTAAACGGCAAAACATGTGCTAAAATTATGTTTTTTAACGGTTTATGCCGGCTTAATGAAAACGGTGTTTTAAGTGATATAGCAAGTCTGCCCAATGAATATTTAAAAGAAAATCTTGCCTTAAGTTTTAATTTGCAGATGACGGCAAATAAGCTTTATCCTGACTTTACAAGAAAAATATACATAAATGCCTACAGATACAGCCTTCACATGAAGCCAAAATCACTTTTAATTGAAGTTGGTGCACAGACTAACACAAAGCAGGAAGCAAAAAACTCAATGGAGCCTTTGGCAGATGTTTTAAGCAGGGTAATATTGTCTGAATAAAAAGAAGCAAAAAATAAAAAATACAAGTATGATTACAAGATTTTTTTTATACGGTATAGCAGGCTGGATAATAGAGATACTGTGGACAGCGGCAGGTTCATTAAAAAGAGGTGACAAAAGAATGATAGGCTATACTTCCCTTTGGATGATGCCTATATATGGTTCAGCCGTATTTTTAGAGCCACTTTATAATATTATTTATGCCTTACCGGTTTTTATAAGAGGTTTAATATATATGATGTGTATTTTTTCGGCCGAATTTTTGTCAGGATATGCTCTTGAAGAAATAATAGGGAGCTGTCCGTGGGACTACAGCGAGGCAAGATATAATATTTGCGGGCTTATACGCCTTGATTATGCTCCATGCTGGTTTGCCGTAGGATTATTATTTGAGTTTGGATATAAAAGTATAATAGGCATTTTATAATTATTTAAGGTATATAAAACGGTGGTTCCAATTAAAATATTGGTATCACCGTTTTTTATTATTAGGCACAAAAAATTAATTTTAATATTAACGATATTTCAAATGAAATATGAATTCTTAATGCTTTTTATATAACCTAAGCATACCTTGATTAGGCACAAAAAGTGTGATAGAATTTGAATGTTAATTTTTGTATTTGTTTATAAATAAAGGAGAGTAAATAAATGTGCGGATTTTGCGGTTTTACCGGTGAACTTGTTACAAGTGATGAGGTCCTTACAAATATGATGAATAAAATTATTCACCGTGGCCCGGACAGTGCCGGAAAGCATATAGATGAAAATGTAGCCTTAGGTCTCAGAAGGCTTTCTATTATAGATTTAGGTTTTGGTTCACAGCCTATGTACAACGAAGATGACAGCATTGTAATTACATTTAACGGTGAAATTTACAACTATCAGGAACTTAAAGATGAGCTTATTAAAAAGGGACATGTTTTTAAAAATAATTCCGATAC
>CALWSS010000013.1 GCA_944384255.1 uncultured Clostridia bacterium | reverse complement strand
ATAAATACTGGGAATTTGAATTGGAAAACAAAAACATAAAAGGCCGCTGGAAAGGTGCTTTTTTAAATAACGGCAGTAGAACAACAATTCATTTTACAGAAGAAATAACACCTAAAAATATATTTTTAATTCCTTTTATTAAGTCATACATTAAAAAACAACAGATGATATACATTAGAGATTTAAAACGTGCATTACATAAAAAGGACTGTAACCGTTAAATACGGTTTTAGCCCTTTTTAATATCTTATTAAATTAATTATCAAAGCAAAATATCGCCGGAGTAGTTTCTGAGTAAAAGCTCAGTTTTAAGCTTAAGCTTTTTAAGCTCGTTTTTAACTGTTATAATTTTTTTGCTGTCACATCTAAAAGAAGGTATGGAAACACTTATGGCATACAGTACAGAGCCGTCTTTAACTATAGGTACGGCTATGCATATTATTTGCTCTGCAAACTCTTGATTTTCGTAGGCAAAGCCCTCGCTTTCAACACTCCGTACCTGTTCGTAAAATTTATTAATATCAGTTATGGAGTATTTGGTGCATGATAGCATTTGCGGCGGAAATATCTCTTTCATTTCTTCAAAGCTTGTTCTGCTTAAAAGAGCTTTTCCCAAAGCCGTGCAGTTAGCAGGTATTTTTTTACCAACATGTGTTACAAGACGCAGTGACTGTGGTGAGTCTATTTTGGCTACATACAAAACATTGGAGCCGTTTAAAACACCCATACTGCATGTTTCGTTGCATACTGATACAAGTTCGTTCATTGCCGCACTTATATGGCTTAGTATTGATTTTGAGTTAAAGTATGTTGAGCCTACGGCAAAGGCACTTATGCCTATACGGTATTTTCCGCTGTTTTGCTGTAGTGATATATAATGTCTGTCCTCAAGAGTATGGATTATAGGAAAAATACTGCTTTTAGGCGCTTTAATCTGCTTGGCTATTTCAGTTAATGTATAGCCGTCGTTTGATGAAGAAAGCATTTCAAGTATGTCTAAAACTCTTGAAGTGGCTCTGTGTTCGTTTTTCGGCAATTTACTCACTCCCTTAATTAAGCTCACTGGCTGAGCGGTACTCTACTGTTTTATTTATTCCGTCGGAAAATAATGTTTCGTTATCTTTTGTTATTATTACTGCTTCATACCCGTCAAGACTGTTAACAAGCTTTAAACCTTCCTCAGCACCAAGGCAGAAAACAGTTGTGCTTAAAGCATCGCAGTCGGCAGATTCAGGGCCTATAATAGTTACAGAGGCTAAGTTATTATCAACAGGATAACCTGTTGAGGTATCTAAAATATGGTGGTACAGCTTTCCGTTATATTCAAAGCATCTTTGATATATTCCGCTTGTTACAAGGCTGTTACCGTTTGTTGATATGGCACCGGAAAGAGCACCTTCCTGTCCGTTAGGGTCCTGAATGCCTATTTTAAGGCTGTCGTTTTCAGGACAAATAACAAGTATATTGCCGCCAAGGTTTATAAGGGCTTTTGTAACGCCTTTCTCAATAAGAAACTCTTTTGCCTTGTCGCCTATATAGCCTTTTGCTATGCCGCCTAAGTCGATTGCGGCGCTTTCGTCAAGAAGCTCAACGGTATTTCCTTCTACTGATATGTTTTTATAATTAACATGGGATAAGGCTTCTTTAATTTGGCTGTCATTTGGCGGAGCAGGGGACTCTGATTTAAAATCCCATAAAGAGCTTACAGGCGCTATTGTAATATCAAACTTTCCGTTTGAAAGCTCACTGTATTTAATGGCTTTTTTAATAAGCTCAGCAGTTTGTTCCGATACCTGTGTTTTGCCGCCTTTAGCTGAATTTATTGCCGAAATTTCACTTGTGTTTATTGTTCGGCTTAATTTATTTTCGTAATCTGTGCATAAAGAAAAGCATTCGTTTATTATATCATTAGCCGATTCATCACTGGAATAGTCGTAAATTGTAATGGTTGAAACAGTGTCAAGCAAGAAAGCCGTTTGGGAAACCTCTTTTTTACTGCATCCGGCTGAAATAATTGTAACGGCTAAAACCGATAAAATAATAAGTATCTTTTTCAATTTAATCACCTGTTAAAAATTTTTATAAGTTATATTAGTATAACATCAATACAGTGTATGGTACAAGTTATAAGAATAAAAAAACGTGAGTTCCGAAAAAGGAATTCACGTATGGTTTTATGCTCTCGGGTGTGTTTTGGAATATACTTCCTTAAGCTTGCTTTTGCCGAGTTTAGCATACATTTGTGTTGTGGAAATATCGGAGTGACCAAGCATTTCCTGAACAGACTGCAAGTCAGCGCCGTTTTCTATTAAATGTGCTGCAAATGAATGTCTAAGTGTATGCGGTGTAATGTCGTCTGTTATACCGGCTTTATGAGCATAGTCTTTTATAATTTTCCAAAAGCCCTGACGAGTCATAGGGTGGCCGTTGCAGTTAACAAAGAGGCAAGACTCATCACGATTTTTAAGCAGCTGATTTCTTGAGTTTTTTAAATAAACATTTAAAGAATAAATGGCTTTTGAGCCTAAAGGTATTATTCTTGATTTGTTTTTGCTTGTACAGTGAATTAACTCAAGGTTAAGGTTTAAATCTTTTACATTAAGCGAAATAAGCTCAGAAACTCTCATGCCTGTAGCATATAAAACCTCAAGCATAGCTTTATCACGTATGCCCTTTGTATCTGTCATATCAGGTTGATTAAGAAGCAGAGTTACGTTTTCTACCGAAAGTATTTCAGGCAGTTTTTTAGACACTTTAGGTGCTTCTAATTCAGATGCAGGGTTTGATTTAATTTTATTATGTGAATATAAGTATGAAAAGTAGCATTTGAGCGAAGCGATATTTCGTGATATGGTTGAGCTTGCTTTATTATTATTCTGTAAGTAGAGGGTGTATGATGAAAGAGTTATGCTTGTTACTCTACTAAAATCGGTTATACCGAACTTATCAAGATACTGGAAAAAATTTCTTAAATCCCTTCTGTAAGAGAGTATAGTGTTTTCGGAAGCACATTTTGTCTCCGTTAGATATGCCAAAAATTCAGCGTCATCTTCTTGCATTTTTCTTCCCCTTTTCAAGCAACATAATACAGGGTAGATTATATACTAAATAAAGCTTTCTGTCGACAATTTTTAACATTTTAATTATATTTTTATAACAATTCGGTTAAAAAATAAGGATTTATTGGTAAAATTCCGGGGGTATGTTTAACTTCGTTTCCAGTATGCATGAGGCAAATGTTATAATACAAAGAAGAAAAAAAACTATGGCAAACTCTAATTTTGTCTTTTGTATTTCACGTTTAAGGTATGACTTAGAGGAGCGCTCTTTAAAAAATCTTTGCATTATAAAAATAGAAGAAAAGCATCCGGCAAATACCAAAGGCATTAAACGCAGTATGCTGTATGGCAGAACGGTTAATATAAAAGTTTTAAAACCGTTAAAACCGTTTAAAGAAATTATATGTGAAAATGCACAGCCATAAAAAATTCCGTTTACTACAAAAACCGACAGTATAAGGGGTATGCCTATGCTTATAAAAGATAAAATAAGAATTATAATACCGAATTTTATGTTTTTTATAAAAAGCATATAAAAAGACATGTTTTGGGGAATTATTTCGTTTAAGGCTATTTTATCAATAAAAAAAGTGCTTTCCGTAATGCTTTCGTAAACTGAACCGGCTATTATGCCAAATATAAAACATACACATATTAAAATAAAAACAACAGGGCATGTACTTTTATTTTTTTTCATAAGTCTCTCCTCTCTAAGAATATATGAGAGGCGGGACTTGTTATATGATTACATTTTTGTATAAAAATCTTTTACAGAGCTTAATTTTGAAAACATATTGCTGAATAAAAGGTCTGTAAGTGTAATAGCGGCCATGGCTTCCACTACAATTACGGCTCTTGGAACTATTATAGGGTCGTGACGGCCTTTTATTTCTATTTCTGTATTGTTGAAATTAATATCAACAGTTTTCTGCATCTTGAATATAGAAGGTGTAGGCTTAAAAAATGCACGGAAAATTATATCACTTCCGTCACTCATACCGCCTAATATTCCACCGGCGTTATTGGTAAGCTTTGAAATTTTACCGTTTTCGGCAACAAACGGGTCGTTGTTTTCAGAACCTTTTAATCGGGAAGCTTTAAAGCCTGTTCCCACTTCAAAACCCTTTACGGCACCAAGAGAAAATACTGCTTTTGCAAGGCTTGCATCTAATTTATCAAAAACTGTTTCGCCTAAACCGGCAGGAACATTTTTAATTATACATTCCACAACACCGCCGGCTGAGTCATGGTCTTCAATGCATTTTTTTAAGTATTCCTGTGCTTTTAATGATGTTTCTTCATCAGGCATATACAGGTTATTTGATAAAATCTGGTCTTTTGATGAAGGAATATTTCTGCACTCAAAGCCGGCTATTTCTTTGGAATACGTTAAAAACTCAATGCCTATTTCAGAAAGGATTTTTTTGGCAACAGCACCGGCTGCAACTCTTGAAGCAGTTTCTCTGCCGGAAGAACGACCGCCGCCTCTGTAATCCCTGAAGCCGTATTTTGCAGTAAATGTGTAATCTGCATGTCCCGGACGAAATACGTCTTTTATATTTGAGTAGTCGGCTGATTTATGGTTTTCGTTATATATTACAAGGGAAATAGGAGTGCCTGTTGTTTTGCCTCCAAAAACACCTGAAAGTATATGAACAGTGTCGCTTTCTTTCCTTTGAGTACCGAATTTATTTGAGCCCGGCTTTCTTAAATCCAAGTCAGTTTGTATATCTTTTTCACAAAGGCTGAGTCCGGCAGGGCATCCGTCTATAACAACACCAAGGGCTTCACCGTGGGATTCACCCCAAGTGGAAATTTGAAAGTTTTTTCCATATATTGAACCTGACATTTTATCACCTCATATTTTAAATATTTACAGTATAGCATACTTAAACTTGTTTTGAACAGGAGTTGAAATATAAATATTTTTTTAAATTTATATAAAAAGAGTTGACATAAATTGAGTTTGGTTATTATTATTAAATGATATGAGTTTTAGTTTAGGAGGTAATACAAATGAAAAAAACCGTTTTAGCGGCGGCACTTTTTTTATCTGCGGCATTTACAATTAATGCTTATGCAGGCTTTTCAATAGAAGGTGCATATCATGCCGTAAGACCGGATACGGCTTATAATATAAATCCGTATAACGTATCAACAGTAAGTGGTGTTGGTGAAGGAAATTTGTATACACTGCTTACAACTACAGGCAAAATAGAAATTCCCCTTGATTATCCTCTTTACAGATTAAGTGCAGGGTATACTGACAAAATTACATGTGTTGACGGTATTTGGGGCATAGAAAGAAATGTTGGACTTAAAATATTTGACGGAAGTGAAGACTGGAGTTTATACAATAAAACAGCCTTTAAAAACGACAATACAACTATTTTCCAGTGCTCTTTTGGTGAAAATGCTCCAAGAATTGTAAACGGAGCTTCTACTCATTTTGACGTACATACTTTTGATTCACAGAAAACAAACAGATACGACGGCATTTCATTTGGTGAAACTACAGACACAATTCTTATGAGAATTATGAATGTAAGAAATGTTAAAGATGTTGATACATTAAAGACTTATTTAAAAACACAGTATGATAACGGCACACCGGTTAAGTTTTTCTACTGCCTTGATGAACCGGTGTTTACTCCTTTTGATGATGAATTACAGAAAGAGCTTAATTCAGTAAAGCCTTCTGAGGTTAGAAATATTGACCCTTACTGCCTTGGAATTAAGTATGACTCTGTTACAGAGGAAAATACTGATTATTTCGTTAATAAAAACAGTGGAAACGAAGAAATGAATGAGTTCCTTTCTGTTGTAAAAGACTTGAAGATATATAATTCAGATGAAGACAAGAAGTTTTTTGTAAGCGGTATTTATCCTGATAACAGCGGTGTAAAATTTACTGTCAGTGATGAAGAAGGCAATGTGTATACATCAACATTAAGTTTTGCAAAGGCTGATTTTATTAATGCAAAAAATACTGAACTGGAATTTGTTTCTGACAATGAAAATGCAAACGAAATTATAAAAATGTATGTAGCTCTTAATTATTATCATGTTCCTACAGAAAGTGTAACAGGTGATTTTAATTATGAGTCAACAGGAATTAAATCTGAATGTATTACAAAAAAAGAAGCCGTTCTTCCTGAAAAAGTATATGCCCTTGAAGGCACTACAGTAGATTTTAATAACTCTCTTTTAAACTGCAGTGCTGATTTCGGCGATAAAATAGAAGTTATGGATGATGACGGCAATATAATTTCAAGTGACGGCCGTGTTAAAACCGATGACATTGGAAGCGGAGAATATTATTTATATGTAAACGGTGAAGAGTTGGGCAGTACAGAGATAATTATTGAAGATGTTCAAGACAATGTATTAAGCAATAAAAAAGTTATGTTTTTAGGTGACAGCTTAATAAACGAAAACCTGTATACTCAGTATTTTACAGAGATAGCCGAAAATGAAGGCATGGAGCTTTTGGGAACTCGTGGAAACGAAGGAAGCAAGCACGAGGGCCGTGGCGGCTGGTCGGCTTATGATTACTGCAATGTAAGCAGTAAATATGGATATTCCAATCCTTTCCTTAATGAAGAAGGAAAGTTCGATTTTGGCTATTATATGAAAAATAACGGATATGACTCAGTAGATTACGTTGTTGTAAATCTTGGAATAAACGACATTAATCTTTCAGGCCATAACAGCCATGATGAAATATTGTCATATTTTGATGAAATGATAGAAAGCATTAAAGCTTATGACAGCAATATTAAAATAATATGGAATGAACCGCTTATGCTTTTTGATTCAGGCACTACAAAAACAGCTAAATATGAAAGACTTGCCTTTGTAAAAAGCTTAACAGAGCATTTTGAAGGCTCGGAAAAAGACGGAGTTTATTTCTGCCCGGTTTATATGAATATAGACTCTTTCGGTGATTTTAAATTTACAATAAGCACAGTAGATGAGTTTAATCAAGACGGCTCAATGAAGGTTACGGATACCACACACCCTAATAACTTCGGTTATGAGGCTTTGGCAAAAGCTACTTATGCTTTTATAGAAAATATAGCAGAATAAAAATTTACCCCGCTGGATTTTATAATGAACCAGTGGGGTAATTTTATAAATATTATTTTATGCTGTCAACTGCTTTCTGGGCAAAATCGGTTGTTACCATTTCTTCAAAAGGCACACGTTTTTCAAGCTCTCCGCCGTTTTCCATTATGTCCTGAATAAGCTCAAAGCCGTCTTTGTCAAATATCGGGTCGGTTTTCCATGTGTCCTGTGAATTATATCTGTCTATAATTTTTGTCAATGTTTCAATGTCACTGTCTGTAAAGTAAGGCAGTATAACTTCTGCTATTTCACTTGATGTGTGTTCACTCATCCAAAGCTGAGCTTTATAAATTGCATTGGTAAATTTTTGTATTATTTCAGGATTCTCGTTTATATAGCTTTTTGTTGCCATGTAAACAGTGTAAGGCACATATCCGCTTTCTGTGCCCAAAGATGCCACAACATAGCCTTTCTGGCTGTTTTCAAGAGCTGAAGCTGTAGGCTCAAACTCTGCTGTGTAATCTCCTATATCAGCTGAAAAAGCACCGGCTGTGGATTCAAATGATATATTGTTTATTATTTCTACATCTTTTCCGATTTCAAGACCATTTTGTTTAAGAACGTATTCAAGAACCATTTCAGGCATACCGCCTGTTCTGCCGCCGATTATTGACTTGCCTTTTAAATCACTCCATTTAAAATCAGTATCGTTAGTTCTGCCAACAAGGAAATTTCCGGCACGTTGGGTAAGTTGGCTGAATTGTTAATTATACATAATAATTAATTTGTATTGTTTTTGTCGAAAGGTCAAAGTCAATTCTTGACATAAACTGTTTAGCAATAATGTTTTTCTCGTCTATTGAAACAGTTGGGGACCTTAAAGCTATGTAATAGTCGTTTATTTCTTTTATTCGCTGTTTTGGTGTTGGTCTGCCGGCTGAATTTATTTCTTTTATTCTATTTAATATTTGTTCTTTTTCTTTATCCAGTGCTTGTTTATTATTTTTATATTCTTCCAAAGTGTCGATTTGAGCAAAGTAAGCCTTTTTTGCAAGATTTACTTTTTCTTTTATTTTTTCAAGCTGCATAAGCAGAAGATTTATTTCGGTATTGTCTACATGCTGTGTTATTGTTTCAAACTGAATTGAAGAAGGGCGGGAGAGGTCTTTTTCAATGGCATCAAGTACAGCTGTTTCAAGGCGTCTTGCAGAATAAGCACCTTTTTTGGAACAGAATGCCGAAGATGCATTGTTGCACCTGAAAGAGTAGTATTTTTGGTTTGAACATGTAACCCTCATTCTGTTGCCGCATTCCTTGCAGTAAACAAGATGCCTGAGCCATGTGCCGGCTGTTTGATTTTTTTCACTTGTAAACTTTAATTTTTCGGCTGAATTAAGCTGTTCTATTGCTGAGGTATATGTGGCAAGTGATATAAGCGGTGTGTGACTGCCTTGAGCTATTATCCAGTCAGATTCCGGATTAGGTGTATATTTATCTTGACTGATATAATTATATCTTGTTTGACCAGTATATACGTTGTTTCTCAATATGTAGTCAACAGTACAGTTTCTCCATTTTCCGCCGTATTTTGTATTTATACCGCTTGTATTGAGGTATCTTGTTATTTTGCTTACACTGTATTTTTCGTTGGTATAGAGGTGAAACATCTTTTTGACTATTTCGCTTTCGTAATTGTTTGGAACAAGCTTTTTGTCTATAAGGTCATAACCATAAGGAGCTTTTCCAATATGCTCACCACGCCTTGCTTTTTCGAACATGCCTTTTTTAACTTCATCAGCTAGGTTAAGAGAATAATATTCTGCCATGGCTTCAAGCATAGCTTCAAGTATAATCGAAAACTTATCATCTTCAAACTGTTCTGTTATGCTAATTACTTTTATTCCGCAGTCTTTCCGGAGCATTGACTTATAAACAACACTATCTTCACGACTGCGGGCAAAACGGTCGAATTTATGAACAAGTATTACATCGAAAGGGCGTGGCTTGCTTTTTGCTGTTGCTATCATACGCAGAAATGCAGGTCTTTTTTCCGCTTTTCTGCCGGAAATGCCTTCATCTACAAATATGTATTCAGGGTTAATTAGTATATCGTTCTTTTTAGCGTATTGGAATATAGCGTGTTTTTGTGCATCGGGAGAGAACTCCAGCTGGTCATCTGTACTGACTCTTATGTATGCGGCACCTATAAGCATAGTATCAGACCCTTTCCTTTACTTATTACTTTTGAGATTTATTAATTATTTTTATCTTCTAATTTTTTATGTTCTTTTTCTATTTGTTTAATACTTTTTTCTGGTGTTGGTAAATCTTCAGGAGCTTTGCCACTAATTTCTAACATAGTTTTTCGTACTTTTTTACCTACTTCAAAATGTGTTTGATTAGCTTTATCCTCAGTATCAATAGTTGTATCGTTTCTCAATTTTTCTTCTGTTTGTGTAATTCTAAAGTAGTTAGCAGCTAATTCTGTAGAGCCCATATAATCTAAAATATCATCTTTAGGTTTAAGTCTTTTTCGTAATTTTATATCTTGTGCGGTTTCACCGTTATAAAGTCCTTTATAACCATAATTGTAAAATTTTCCATAGTTAATTACACCAGAACATTGTGCAGCATTAAATAATTTTTTATTAAAACCCTTTACAGAGTTTCTTAATTCAAGTCGACGTTCATCTTCTGAAAGAGTACAAAAGTCCATAGTTTCTTGTTGACGAGTTTTTATAGCAAAATATGTTTGACCTAAAGCAACAGTCTTTTTACGAGGGTCACCATTTTGTACAATAAGATAACAAGCATAGCGAGAAAGCATAAAATCTATTACAACTTTACTTGCACTCTTTGGCATTGGTATCGTTTTGTTGACCTCAACAAAATGTTCAGAAGGGTTTATTTCACTACCCTGACAGGCAACAAACGCCCTTTCTATTACTTTGTAAAAATTTCTCCATTCTTTATATGTAAGAACTTCTTGTAACTCTCGTGCATACCAAAATTCATCACCATATTCATTGATGTGTTTTATACTCTCAAATATTGTTTCGTTATAGTTTTCGATATTGTTATTCTTCATGTAATCACCTATCATTATTAAAAAATATTCACATTATTAAATTAGGATTTATTCTGAACTATATTTTACAAACTTACAAAGCTCTTAAACTAAAGCTGTGCCGTCCTGTGTACCAGACAGGGCGATTTTTTATTAATAGTTATTCTAAATATCTTTTTGTAATTTTCATAAGTTTATTTTTAGATTTTTAATTTCAGATTTTAATGTAAAAATTTTAAAAATCTATTTGATTTCGTACAACTTTACCTATAATTTTTACAGTAGTATTTTTTAAATTATAAAACTGTGGCTTATGTTTAGGATTCGTTGACTTAGGAATTAGTGTTACGGTATCGTCTTTGCGATAAAATTGTTTAACGGTTGCATTTTCATTATCCACCATTACTACAGCTATCTCTCCATTTTCGACATAATCTTGTTTTTTTACAATTATTATATCACCTTCACAAATTCTAAGAGCATTCATACTATCGCCTTTTACCCGTAGGCCGAAATATTCCCCACCGCTATTTAAATCAGTATAGGTATAGCCCTCAATATGCTGTTCAGCATAAATAGGAAGTCCCGCCGAAATATAGCCTAATATCGGTATACGATGCAAATTATTTAAATCTATATGATCAATAAGTTCATTATAATGATCACTTTCAACAGCTTTATCAAACGCATAACTTGCATTATAATCCCCATTGAAAGGTGGATGTGCCTCATATTCTAAGATTCCATGTTCGTCCTCAAAACCTAACTGTGTTATTCCATAATAATTAAGAATTTTATAGAATACATTGGATTTTACAGGGGTTATTTCTTTTTCATAGTCAGATAATATTTTCTTAGGTATACCTATTTCACTACTTAAGTCATCAAGTGTTAGATTTCTATTTTCTCGAGATTCTTTTAAATATTCACCTATATGATTAAAGCCATCATATTCATCTATATATTCTATGTCAAAAACCTCATCTGTATTTTTTCCGAGAAGATAATCTGTAGAAACATTAAAGAAATTCGCAATTCTTGTTATTGTTTCGTTATCAGGTTCTCTACTACCATTTTCCCATTGTGATACTGTATTTTGTGCAGCACCTATAATTTTTCCAAAATCCTTTTGGCTAAGACCATTTTCTTTTCTTAATTCAGAAAGTCTAATCATAAAGTCACCACCTTTAAATCTAAATTATCACATTTAGAGATAATAAACAATATATTTGAATAAAAATCTCAAAAAGAGATTGACAAAATGAAAATGGAGGTGTATTATAATCTCAAAAAGAGATATTTAAAGCGAGGTGAGATTTTTTGAGATTAAAAGAAATACGTAATAAGGCAGGGTTAACACAAGAGGAAGTATCTGTGAAACTTGGTGTAAACCAAAATACTATATCTCAGTGGGAAACTGGTGAGAGAATGCCTCGAGCTGAAAAGCTTTTGCAACTGGCAAAGCTTTTCAACT
>CALWSS010000012.1 GCA_944384255.1 uncultured Clostridia bacterium | reverse complement strand
TGTATTATATTATTAAAAAGCATAAATAATAAAGCAATCATGTCAAAAGACATGATTGTTTTATTAATAAGGCAAATTATATAAATTTCTTTTTTAAAATACTAATAAGTAATGTTTAAACTTCATTTATAAAAAATAGGTTATTGAAATTATGCAGTAATGCTGTATACTTCATATTTTTTTAAAAAGAGGTGCTGTGTATATGAAGGCATTAAAAGTCAAAAGACTTTATGACGGAAATTTGGGTGCTTATATTGATAACTGTGTTGTTGTAATTAACGGGGAGTACATAGAACAAATACTTACTTTAAATGAATTTGAAACGTATAAGATTTATAATAATGTAGATTTATTGGATTATTCCCAATACTACATGATTCCGGGTCTTATAGACTGCCATGTGCATTTAATGATTCCGGGAAACAATACATTAGGTGAATACATAGCAAATGAATGGAGTGACGGAGAAATAAACATTATGGCATACAGAAATGCCATGGAAGCCCTGCGTCATGGTGTAACATCAATGAGAGACTGCGGCTCAATTAATTATGCAGCAATTAATGTTCGAAGAGCCATAGCTAACCAAAATATTATTGGTCCAGATATTCTATCCTGTGGAGCACCTCTTACATGTACAGGCGGTCATTGCTATTATATGGGTGGAGAAGCCGACGGGCCTTGGGAAATCAGGAAAAAAATTCGTCAGCAGCAGAAAGCCGGAGCTGATTTTGTAAAACTTATGGGTACTTATGGCGGCACAATAGGTATAACAAAAACACTTACGTTTAGTGATGAGGAATTAATTGCAGCTGTTAATGAAGCACATTTACGAGAACTTAAAATTGCTGTCCATAGCTGTACATTTGAAATGACTGAAAAGCTTTCTAAAATAGGCGTTGACACAATAGAACATGCTGTAATGTGTCCTTCCGACTGCTCCAAAAATATATTGGATGAAGAAACAGCAGAGCGAATGGCAAGTAAGAACATATATGCAACATATACTATCTGTTGTGTAAAAGGTGAGATAAATCGCCTTGAAAAACTTATAGAATCCAATATGGCTACTGAAAGTGATAAAAAGGCATACGAGAGTAATATTAACTACGACAAACTTATAAACGAAAGCTTTATATTCCAAATGGAAAGAAATGTGCCTTACGTAATAGGAACTGATGCCGGTTGGCGTGCAGCAGGTTTTAAAAGCAGTTTCTACGACAATTTATGTGTAATGGAAAATGACGGAGCAAAGAGCATTGATTTATTACATGCATCTACGTTGCGTGGAGCCAAAGCCCTTGGAATTGACAACAAAACCGGTTCCATAGAGAAAAATAAATATGCTGATATTCTTATTGTAAAAAATGATCCGGCAAAGAGCATGGCTGAGGCAATTAAAGACCCAGATGCAGTTATTAAAAAAGGAAGCTTTGTTGTAGATAAAATTTCAAATTTAGCTTTTAATTATTGATGTAAGTATGGTTTTATAATCAAAGTCCGTAAATCTTAAACGGCTGTTTAACTGTGCATTTACTGTGTGGTTGAATGGCTGTTTTTTTGGTAAATTTGTAAATGAAAATAAAAAATAGATCCTTTAGAAAAAACTTTATAACAATATGTTTTTAATGATTTTATATGACTTCAAGTAATAATTAATATTATGGGTTAGGCACTTGTATAATACTGTTCGATATGGTAGAATAAAGACATGCTTAATAAATTGTTTTTATTTTATGGAGGTATATTATGCCAAAAGTTGCTTACTCTGAAGAAGAAAAGGAACAGGTTCGTAAAGCTTTAATTGAAGTTGGACTTGAACTTATAACAAAACAGGGTATACAGCATACAACAGTTGAGCAGATTTATAAAAAAGTTGGCATATCACGTACATTTTTCTACTCGTTTTTTCCTACAAAAGAGGATTTAATTGTGGAAACACTGTATCTGCAGCAGCCTAAAATTATAGATTATGCTAAAAGGCTTATGGCAGATAATAATTTAATGTGGAAAGATGCTGTTAGAAAGTTTCTCTATTCATGCTGTTACGGAGAAAAAAACGGTATAGCAGTTTTAACAGTAGAGGAACAGCAGCTAATATTTAAACGTCTGTCAAAAGAAAGTTATAAGCTATTTCGTGAAAGACAGGCTTATCTTTTCGGCTCAATATTAGAATGTTTCGGCATAAAAGCAGATAAAGCAAAAATTAATCTGCTTACTAATTTAATTTTAACTGTTATGATAATTCGTCGTGCAATTCCTGAAACACTTCCTCTTTTTGTGCCTGAAGCGGCAGAAGAAACAGTGGGTTTTCAGATTGACGCCATTGTGGATTATTTGGAAAAAATAAGGGAATAAGACATACTAAATTGTTTAATTAATTTTGTCTGTCAGAATATTTTGTTTAGATATAATATTCAGACAGATATATTTTTAAAGCTAATAAGTACAAATTTTATAAATTGTATTTATTTTAAAGTCTAACGAAAATAAAAGTATCAATAAATTATTAAAAGGAGGTAATTTTTAATGGGATTATTTGGAAAAATATTTAAAGGGCCTGAAATTGATATGGAAAAAAGCAATGCAAATGCAGAAAAAATGCGTGTTTTATTTAACCATGTTGTAGAAAACGGAGACAGCTATAAATTAATATTTGGATACACTGAGGATGTTTCAAGATTTAATTATGGCTTTGTTCACGGAAGCAAAACAAAAATAGGAAATTTAATAGTAGGCTGGAATGAAGAAAAACAGGAAATAGTTGTTGTGCCTACAGTACCGGATCTTTCCGGCTGTGGAGACCCTGCATAT
This sequence comes from uncultured Clostridia bacterium, assembly GCA_944384255.1. Taxonomy (GTDB): domain Bacteria; phylum Bacillota; class Clostridia; order Lachnospirales; family Anaerotignaceae; genus Neoanaerotignum_A. The sequence goes on along the minus strand of CALWSS010000012.1, from coordinate 72,004 downwards.
TACCGTCGTTTGGAAATTTTAAAGGCATATCGCAATAAATATCCTACAGATGCTTTTGTTATTTATCCGGACAAAAAGGGGTATATTGCCATTAACGCTTATGACTGGCTTGAAGATGAGAAACTTTATGTTTATGTATCCCAGGAAAAGGAACTTGCCGAATTTACAGACTTTTTTATGAATCGTTTTGCAAAGAAGTGATATAAATGATTTTAAAAGAAATTGGAATAGTACTGGGAATTTTGCTTATTTTAGTTATATTTGCAAATATATGGTTTAATATAATTGAAAATATTTTAAATAAAATTAAAAGTAAGTTTGAAAAAAATACAAATATATGGCATGAATTCCCTGAAGCGAATAAAAACAGGAAAAATTAGTTATAAATTTAACGGCACACAATTAATATTAAAAAGCAACAAATACTTAGTAAAATTATAGCACATAATAAAGGCTCAGCTGAATTCTTAGCTGAGTCTTTTTAGTAAGAAAAAAATATTTTATGTCACAATTAAATATTTATTATTTAACATTTTAATTAACATAAAGTTCATAAAACTAATGTAATATAAAAATAATAAATAAAATTGTTTTAATATATAAAAAAATAAAGTTTTAAGACGATATTAAAATATAGTCATATTTACGTTAAGAATTTTGAGCTTTTTGACTTTAAATTCTTTTATGTGCTATACTTTTATAAAGTTCAGATATAAAGGAACGAGTGTTATGAATAAAAAGGCTTTAAATGATATAATACAGCTTACTCAAGAATGCCTTGTGCATTTTTGGCAGTTGGACCCGGAGTATGCAATAAGCCATTTTGATAAAAATATAGTTTGGATAGGCTCTGCTCAAAGCCAGTTTATTGAAGGCTACGAAAACGCTGTAGAAGATTTCAGAAATATAATGAATGAGTTAAAACCATGCCACCTGTTAAGACAGGAATTTGTTGTGGTGCAAAATTCGGGTAATGCCTGCACGGTTGCCGGGAGATATTATACAACTACTGATGATGAAGTTGGATATTTTTTTCAGGTCCAGCAGAGATGTACTTTTGTTTGGGAATTTGTAGACGGTGTGCCAAAAATTAAACACTGCCATATTTCAAACCCAATGGGTGAATTAAAACTGGCGGAAGGAGAGAAATTTGTCAATGCTCTTGGTGAAATGTCAAAAAAGTACTGGATTTACCGTATGAGTACAATACAAGACAAGCGTCGTATTGTTATAAAGGACAATAAAGATGAATTCCACTTTTTGTTGCCTTCGGAAATAGTGTATGTTAACGCAGTAGGGAGAAACAGTATTATTTATACTACATCCGGTACAGAAATCCAAAGCCGAAACGGTATTACAGATTTTATGGATAAGGCAGGGGAAAGCTTCAGTGTTGTTCATAGAAGCTTTGCAGTAAACAATAAATATGTGTCCTGTATTCATCCCTATGAAGTTATAATGGTAAACGGCAGCAGAATACCTATACCACAAAAGAGGTATAAATTAGTTCGTGAAATGCTGATGAATTATTGCAATATATGAATTTTAATAATATATAAAACAGGCATATTATGTGTGCCTGTTTTTATTTGCATTTTTAGATTTTCATTACAACAAAAATGCTTTTGGTTCACAAAATATTGCGTAAAAATATATTGTTTTGTATAATATTGTCGTTATATGTTTATGTGTTTTTATATTTTAAAGGAAGATTTTATTAAGCTTTAATCAGTTAAAATAACTGTTTTAATGCTTGCGGCCAAATCGTAAATCTAAATTATTTTAAACTAACGCTGTAGATGTGAAGTGTTCAATTATTATAAACAGAAACCCCAATTAAACATGTAGAAATATTTAAAAATCTATATAGTGTCTTGTGCAATAAATCAAATAATATTTCTCCTTTGCTGAATTTAGTTTTATATTGTTCAAGGCTACTTCAATAAATATATTGAACAGTCTTTCTTATTTAAGAACGTTAAAATCTATTGAGTGTTGATAAATCTTATCAAAGATTTACATAAATTTTTATAGGCTGTAGTTGTACTTTATTAGCTAAAAAACATATTGTATAAAGCAATAAAGACATATTTTCCGGAGGCTTGAGAATGTTTATAAAGGAAGCAGGTTACATAGAAATAATATGCTATGCCAAGCAGGCCGGCATAAACATTGATGAAAATCAGTATCCTCAGGCCGGTTATACAGATGATGAGGTTAAAAGTGCTGTTGACAAGATTTGGAACAGCAATGAGCAGGAGTATATGCTTTTAATGACTATGGCAGAAAAATTTAAGCTTTATCCTGCGGAAATTTATTTTATTTTTCTTTCACTTTTGCCTCTTTGGGACAGCCGCTTTGGAGATGTTTTTACACTTTTTGGCGGTATAGACGGTATGCCTACGGAAATTCTTGCAAAAGATATGTGGGAAAAAAATCATAATGAAAAGGCAGTAGTAAGGGATAAAATCCTATATAGGTTTTTTATTGAAAAAGACTATGGATTTAGGCCTAAAAGTATTGTTTCGTCATATATGAGCGGTATATATCAAAAAGAGAGTATTGAAAAAGCCGTTGATTTAAAAGGCGACATATCTCCAAGGGCAGTAGAAATTTTTGAACGCTTAAAGGATATAAATCATACGTTTTTGTTTTATGGCCAAAAGGGAATAGGCAAAAGAACGTGTTTCAAACTTTTGTCACAGTATAAAGGTTACGAACCGGTTATTATTGATGATAATTCCTTGGCAGAAAGAGAATTGTTTCTTTCTGTTGTATATGGCAGAGGTGTTGCATTATGCAACAGCAACCTGATTTTAACAGCAGATGATTATTTGCCATATCTGCCGTTTTATGTATGGATATTTGAGAACAAACCGGTTGGACTTAATGCTTCTTCTGTGTATTTTGAACCGCTTAATATGGCTGAAAAATACAGTATATGGAAAGAAGAGTCAAAAAAATATTCTATTGAAAAAGGATTGGATTTTCAGATAATTGCCAATCAGTACAACCTTACTTACGGTGAAATAATAGAAAGCTTCTGCAATGCAGACGGCTTACGGGCTGTAGAGGGCAAAGAGTATATTGACAAAAAAACACTTTATGCCGGAATACATGATATTTTAAATCATCAGTTTGAAAGCCGTGCCCAAAGGGTTGAATGTAAATATACATGGGAAGATTTGGTTTTGCCTGAAAAAGAGAAATTAAAATTAGAGGAATGTTGTTATCAGGTTTCATTAAGGCATATAGTCATGGAAAAATGGGAGCTTGGCAAAAAGACTGATTACGGCGGTATAACGGTTTTGTTTTATGGCCCGCCGGGAACAGGCAAAACAATGGCTGCACAGGTTATAGCTGGTAAACTGGGAATGGAGCTTTATAAAGCTGAGCTTTCGGCAGTTGTAAGTAAATTTGTAGGTGAAACAGAAAAGAATCTGAAAAGAATATTTGAGGATGCTTCTAAAAGCCAAGCAATATTGTTTTTTGATGAAGCAGATGCTTTGTTTGGAAAACGTACCGAAGTAAAAGACTCACATGATAAGTACAGTAATATGGAAGCAGCTTTTTTGCTTCAGGAGATGGAGCGCTACAGCGGAGTTGTTATTCTTGCAACTAATTTTGTTGAAAACTTAGACGAAGCTTTTAAACGCAGAATGAAATTTATAATAGAATTTCATTTTCCTTCAGCAGATGAAAGGCGCTTAATTTGGGAAAAAGCCGTTCCAAAAGCAATGCCTGTTGAAAAAGATGTTGACTTTGATTTTTTAGCCGAAAAATTCCAGCTTACAGGCAGCGGAATAAAAAATGCCGTTTACAGTGCCGCTTTTATTGCAGCAGCACACAATAAGGCTGTAGGTATGGAAGAATTTATATTAGCTGTAAAACGTGAGTATGAAAAAACCGGAAAGCTTTTTTCAGCTTCTGAAGCCGGTATTTATTCCGCCTATATAAAACAGTAGAACTTGAGAAAGGTTTTGCAGTAATGGAAAGAGAATTTTGGAAGGAATCAGCGGCATCTTTAAGGGAAAGTATATCAGAACATAAAAGAGATAATAAAAGATTAACAAATAAAAAAAGTTCTGAAAAAAGATATAAAAAAAGTTATAAAGAAGGTTATAAAAAAGGTTATAAAGAAGGTTATGAGCCAAAAGACCTGCTAAAACCATTAAGAATACTGGAAAATGCCTACGGCAGATATGTTTTCGGTACAAAAAATGATAAATATATCATTATGGTAAGCCGGAAAAGTGAGTTTAAAGAAGAAACATTTGATAACAGCCGTGAAAAACTTAATGAAGCTCGGCTTAATGAGAAAAAAATAACCGGCGGCAGACTGTTTGCCGACAGCCATAAAAAAGAAGAAAGTGCTGTGATTTTTGAAGAAAGTTTTAAAAATGCTCCGGCAGAAAGAATATTTAACGATTTGAAAATAGCATCCAAAAAAGGAAATAAGCTGACTTTAAATGAAATGCTGCCGAAAAAGTACGATGTTGAGAAAAAAGTTTTTCAAAATATAAAGGCATCTGTTGAAATGCTTAATAAGAATAAAAAAGACATTATCAAATCAGATGAAATACCGTTTTTTAAGCGTGCTTTTAATTGATATTCTGATAGTGAAAACAACATTGATGAAGGCCAAAACGAAGGAAGCAATAATAAAAGCAACAATGAAAACAAAGATTAAATTAGGTGTAAACACAAAATAATGCATAATTTTAAAAATAATAAGGCTTCATTGTTAAAATACTTATTTGTTTTTATAAGTGGCATTATTGGTTTTATATAAAAGCAAAAAGAAAGGAGGAACCAGTTTCTGATTTTAAAGCGGAAATTGGAAATAAAATGGCTGAATATTTGTCACCAGGAGTATATGTGGAGGAATTTGAATCCGGTTCTAAACCTATGGAAGGCGTTAGCACAAGTACAGCAGGTTTTATAGGCCTTGCGGAAAGAGGCCCTGTTGAAGGTGTGCCGCAGCTTGTTACAAACCCGGCTAATTTTCACAGAATTTATGGAGGTTATCTTTCTGAAAACGAGTTTGGAGAATACCGTTATTTAGCTTATGCAGTAGAGCAGTTCTTTTTAAACGGCGGCTCAAGATGTTTCGTTTGCAGGGTTGCACCTCAGGATGCAGCATGTGCTACAGGCTTTATGCCTAATAAAGATGAGGCTGTTTTACAGCTTACAGCTAAAAACCCGGGTATGTGGGGCAATAATATCCGTGTTGTAGTAACACCTTCAAGCAAGGCTAAAACACAGATATTAGAAGTTATTGAAACAAACGAAGGCAATAAATATCTTGTTAAAAACGGAGCAGGTTTTTATGCCGGAGATGTTGTAATGTATACAGACGGCACAGAAATTGTGTATAATAAAGTAGTTAACAGCCGCGACAATGTAATTTCTTTTGAAAAGGAATTTGACATTGATGTTGTTGATAAATCTATACTTCCAACAAAAATTATATCAACATGTGAATTTGCAATGGAAGTAAGCTTCAACGAAATAGTTGAGTTTTACGACCAGATGTCTTTTAATGTAGAGGCACCTAACTACGTTGATAAGAAAATGGCTAAGTCCGACTTGGTAGAAGTACATTATTTAGGCGACAACAAAGCAGTTGAGCCGCCTTTTGAGCAGCTTGCAGGTAAAGAAGAATCCGTAGGCTCAGCTGTATTTTCAGGCGGAAGCAACGGCAGTGTATCAAACATTTCAGCAGCAGACTTTATAGGTGAGGATAAAGGTGCAGGCAGCAGAACTGGTATACAGGCATTTTTGGATAACGATGTTGTTTCATTAATAGCTGTACCGGGTGTTACTGACCCTAACGTTCAGCTCACACTTGTGGCACACTGTGAAAACACAGGCAGCAGATTTGCCGTACTTGATATTCCGAAAGATGCCAAAAAAGTAGAAGATATTATAGCTCACAGAAATATATTTGATACAAATTATGCAGCTCTTTATCATCCATGGCTCAAGGTTTTTGACCCACTTGATAAGAAAAACATTTCAATACCGCCTTCAGGCTCAATACTTGGAATTTATGCAAGAAGCGACAATACAAGAGGTGTGCATAAAGCTCCTGCAAACGAAGTAGTTAGAGGCTGTATAGGTCTTGAGTGCCAGTTTAACACAGGCGAGCAGGATATACTTAACCCTAAGGGTGTTAACCTTATCAGAGCTTTTGCAGGACAGGGTATACGTGTTTGGGGTGCAAGAACTGCAACAAGCAACAGCAGCTGGAAATACATAAATGTACGTAGACTTTTTATATTTATTGAAGAATCAATTAAAGCAAATACAAACTGGGCTGTTTTTGAGCCTAATGACGAGGTGCTTTGGGTAAGAGTACAAAGAACAATAAGTGTATTTTTAACAAATCTTTGGAGAGGCGGTTCTCTTGCCGGTACTTCTCCAGAAGAAGCATTTTTTGTTCATATAGGCAGAGATACAATGAGCCAAGACGATATTGATAACGGAAGACTTATCTGTGTTATAGGTGTAGCACCTGTAAAACCGGCAGAATTTGTAATATTCCGTATTTCTCAGAAAACAGCAGATGCAGAATAATTAAATTAAAGCACGAAAGGAGTAAATATAAATGGCAGGCTATCCTCAGGCAAAATTTAGATATAAGGTTGAAATTGACGGCTTGGAGGCCGGCGGCTTTTCAGAAGTTACAGGCTTTGATGCTACAATCGAGCCTATTGAATATAGAGAAGGCGACATGACGGCTGAAACACCTATGAAAGTAACAGGTCTTAAAAAATATGGAAACATAACTTTAAAACAGGGTGTTACAGATTCAAGAGTATTATATGACTGGATAACAACAGGCATAAACGGTGAAATTGAGCGTAAAACTCTTACTATTACATTATTAAACGAAACACAGGCTCCGGCTGCTTCATGGCAGATAATAAATGCATGGCCTACAAAATATACAGCACCGGACTTTAATGCTTCAGCTTCTGAAATAGCAATCGAAACACTTGAGATTGTTCATGAAGGTATGACAAGAGTATCGTAATATAACAATAAAACATAAAGACTGCACTAAGTGTATCTTTTAAGCAAAGCCGAATTTTTAATTAAAATAAGGTTTTGGCAGCTTAAAAACATATTAGATATTCGCTTTAGTGCGGTCTTGTTTTCAAAAATGAGGTGAAATATAAAATGGCTTTTCAAACAGAATTTGATTTTGTACTGCCTAAGGGCTACATAGATAAAGACGGAAATATTCATAAAGAAGGCACTATGCGTCTTGCCAATGCAGCAGACGAAATTCTTCCGCTTAAAGACCCGAGAGTTCAGCAAAACCCGGGATACCTAACTATTATACTTTTAGCCCGTGTTGTAACAAGACTTGGTTCTATGCCGGCTGTTGACACAAGGGTTATTGAAAATCTTTTTACTATGGATTTGGCATATCTCCAGGATTTATATCAGAGGATAAATACTATGGAGTTTCCGGTTTATAAAGCTATATGTCCTCACTGCAAAAAGGAGATAGAAGTTCCTATAAATTTTATGCAAGCCGGTCTATAAAAACATATCCGGCAGATAAAATATACGAGGAAGCGGCATTTATAGCTTATTATGTTCATTGGAGTCATGATGAAATTATGAGTATGAGCCATCTTGAAAGAGTACGCTGGTGTAATGAGATTTCCGGTATAAACCGAAAGTTAAATGATGAACCGGAAAATATGTTTAAAATTTAAAAGCGGAGGCATTTAAAATGGGCAGTGTACAAAATTCCATTGTGACAAACAATAATTTTATAGTTTCACTTAATCTCTTGGTATTCAGTTTTTCAAAAGTTACAAATATATCGGGCAATATAGAAATGGAAGCTCTTGAGGAAGGCGGCTATAACGATAGTCCAAGAATACTGAGAAAGCCTAAAACTTCTTTTGACACTTTAGTCCTTGAAAAAGGTGTTCAGACATCAAGCATGGAAATAAATCTTAAAGTAGGAATGGCCGTTAATGCAGGCACTATAATGGTTATGCATAATGGCAGTATTGCTAAGACTTATGCCTTTGAATACGGTTTAATTACTAAATGGGAAACAAACGGTCTTGACGCTTTAAGGTCTGATGTTTTTATAAGACGTATTGAAATATCCCATACAGGCTTAATCGAGGTTTAAATTTATATTAAAGAAGGGAATTCTTATGAGAACGACTGCTCGTAATATATCTCAAATAACTAATTTCATATCGCCTTCAATAATTGAACTTTCTTCAAGAGCAGCAGAAAACGGGAATATATTTATGTTTCCTGAGCCTTCTTTGATATTAAAAAAAGAACCGGACTCTTTAGGCCAAGAAGAACGTGTTTATAATTTGGTATCACAAATTTTTAATTACGACATACAAAGCAGGAATCTGTATTTTGTTAAGCTTGAAATACGTATGCTCCTTCAGGAACTGAAAGCAGCATCAGAATCTGTTTTGGGCAGCAGCAGAGAAATAATTAGTAATATTTATAAAGAAACTGCAGAAATTGTTTTAAATGACGGGTTAATTAATAAAACCGATTACTGGAACAGCCGCATTGAAAACATTAAAAATAAAGCAGAAGCTATTATTAGCAATCACAAACAAATAAATAATCAGATTAATAATTATAGTTTTAAGCCTTATGCCAACAGGCCTGTTTTTAACTTGTCCAATATAAAAAAGTATGAAAATAAGTTAAATAATTCAAATAAAATAAGCAATATTTCTGTTGCTGGAAACAGCCTTTTTAAGCCTGTAAATTATATAATTACGTCAGCTCAAAGAGAGCCTTGGCAGAAGGATGCCTATGAATTTTATAATATATATAAATCTATGGGTGAAAATGAGCAAAAAGAGTTTCTTAAAGCTGTTTCAATGACTGAGTATGATATTACTTCAGTTAAAAGAATGACAAAAGAACAGTGGAGTGTTTTTTTGCAAAATGTGCTTCCGCAAGTGTCTTTATATGTTAAAAATGCAGAAGATAACATTAATCTGCAAAACTACATAAAGCAAAACCAAAATTTAAGATATGTACTGGATATGACACAAAATCAGTGGCTTAATTTTAAAACTGTTCTTTTAAATAGTACTGATAATAATATAAACACTATAAAACAGTTTTTTAAAACTACGGTTGGAGAAAATAAGTCATTTGATAAGTGGGAAAGTGAAAAACAGGAGTTTATTAATTTTATTTATAATAACAACTATGCACCAATTGTTAATGAAGCTGTTAAATCAACTGAAATTAATAAATATAATTTAAATAATATAAATGTTTCTGAGCTTGAAATTAATGAAATATCATCTAAGTTTACAGACTGGATAACATACTTAACAGAAAGCCAGTGGGAAGAAGTAAAGACCGTTCTTACCGCAAGTAAAGAAACGGAGTATATAAAGCCTTTGCTTGAAACGGTAAAGAATAAAAAACAGGAAACCGAGCCTGAGTTTTCAGCAGAAAAACGAGAAGTAATAGAGTATATAAAAAACAATAAAACCCAGAGCTTAGATATACTTCATAAACTTACCGAAAACGAGGAAATAAAAAAAGAGCTAACGGGCTGGGTAAATTTAAAAGTATTAGAAAAGAAAACAACAACAGTAAATAAAACTGTTAATAACAATATAAATGAAAAAACGGAAATAAACAGAAGTCCAGAAGAAATAACTCAAAACAGAGAAATAATAAATAATACATCGGCACAGCTTACAGACTGGATAACATATTTAACAGAAACCCAGTGGGAAAGTGTAAAGACCATTCTTACAACAAGCGAAGAAACAGAATACATAAGGCCTTTGCTTGAAACGGTAAAGAATAAAAAACAGGAAACGGAGCCTGAGTTTTCGGCAGAAAAACGAGAAGTAATAGAGTATATCAAAAACAATAAAACCCAGAGCTTAAATATACTGAATAAACTTGCTGAAAACGAAGAAATAAAAAAAGAGCTAACGGGCTGGGTAGATTTAAAAGAATTAGAAAAGAAAACAACAACAGAAAATAAAACTGTTAATAACAATATAAATGAAAAAACAGAAATAAACAAAGAATCAGAAGAAATAACCCAAAACCGAGAATTAGTAAATAACGTAACAACACAGCTTACAGACTGGATTACATATTTAACAGAAACCCAGTGGGAAAGTGTAAAGACCGTTCTTACCGCAAGTGAGGAAACAGAATACATAAGGCCTTTGCTTGAAACAGTAAAGAATAAAAAACAGGAAACGGAGCCGGAGTTTTCGGCAGAAAAACGAGAAGTAATAGAGTATATCAAAAACAATAAAATCCAGAGCTTAAATATACTGAATAAACTTGCTGAAAACAAAGAAATAAAAAAAGAGCTAACGGGCTGGGTAGACTTAAAAGCATCGGAGAATAGAAAAACTAATATTAATAAATCCAATGGAAATACTCAAAACAATCTTTTAAATAATAACAAATTAAAAAATACTTCTTTATATTTAAACGAACATACAACTGATGTTTCAGAAAAACTTGGAAACTGGATGAAATATATTACAAAACCTCAGTTGGATGAAATAAGAACGTTTATTAACACACAAAATGAGGCTGAGTATTTAAAACCGGTTTTGGAAAATGTAAAAAGTCAGCCTGAGAAAAATAATGAACAGTCTTTTGAAGAACAAAAAGATGAGTTTATACGGAAAATTATAAATAATAAAGACTATGCAGGCAGTTTTATAAAGCTTGCTTCACAAAATGAAAGAATAAATGCCATTATATCTGATTTGGCAGAAAAAGCTGATACAAATTCATTAAACAAAGTGGAAGAAGCATATAAAACCGGTGATGTGAAAAAAATATTGTCTAATGTTCAAATTACAAAAGCAAACAATGCAACAATTAAACGAATAATAAATTGGGTTTATAACACGGAAAACAGAAATGCAGTTCAAAATAGATTTCAGAACATTGTTAATAATGCAGTTAGAAATACAGTTAGAAATACAGTTGGAAGTGTAGTTGGAAATAAAGTTATGAAAAAAAGTACAGCGGAAGAAAATGCTTTTGCTGATACAATTTTTGAAAACTTATATCAAAATCCACAAGAAACCGTGTTTCAGATAATGAACAAAACACATTTTCCAAATAATATAAATCCGGTTTATACTGATGAAAGTTTAAATTCTTCAATAGCTGAAAATGTCAATTATTTTACATCAAATTTAATTAACCGCAATAACAAAAGTGTTGCTGAAAATGAACTAAACCAGTATAAAACAGCTGATTTGGTTATAGCAAAAAATAGCAAAGCTCAGAATACTGTAAACAGCCCGGTTAAAATACCGGATATATCAACTCAGGTTCAGCAGACAGTAAAAACACAGGTAAACGATATTATAAAGCTTAATAAAAGCACAGAATTTCAGCAGAAGGAAAAACAAACCATTTATGAGCTTACAAAGCGCATTAACTCACAGCAGAAAGAAATTGAAAATATTTTAACTACTCAAAAGCAGATGCTCAAAATAACCGATATTTCCGTAGTGGCTGAAAAAGTAATGAATCAAATGCAGTCACAGCTAAGGCTTGAGAAAATGCGAAGAGGACTTTAAGAAAGGCGGCTGAGCCAATATGGGAACGCTTAAAAAAGCCAAAATCATAATATACAAAAATAACGGCAAAAGCAAAGAAGAAGTTGAGTGCTCATTTAACCCGTCACAGTACACAATAAAAAGTACTGCTAATTATAAAGAAGACAATTCATTAGGTACGGATGTATCAAGAATGGTATTTTTATCCGGAGCACAAAAGGAATTTACCACAACACTTTTTTTTGACAGCGAAGGTGAAAAGGGCCGTTCCGAAAGTTTAATTGGAATAGCTACCGGAATGCTCAGCTCCAGCAGTTCAGTTAAGCCGGTAACGGATATAATGAAAAAAATAACATCAGCCGTTCAGGTTTCAGGCAGTGACCATAAACCGCCGCTTGTTTCTTTTGTATGGGGCAATTTAAGCTTTAAAGGTGTTATTACTTCCGTAACGGAAACTTTTACCATGTTTGATACATTTGGCAAGCCTATTAGGGCTAAAATGGATTTAACTATTAAAGAAGCACAGGAAGAAGGCCTGACAAAAAAAGCCGAGCCTTTTGAATCGCCGGACAGAACTAAATACAGAACGGTTCTGGAAGGGACAAGCCTTTGGAATATAGCTTATGAAGAATACGGCGACTGTGAAAAATGGCGTGTTATAGCAAAGGCAAATGGCCTTCTTAACCCGCTTAAAATATATCCGGGACAGGTGTTAAAAATTCCTGCACTTTAATCATATTCAGAAGGCGGCGAGTTTATGGGATTAATGGATGGCAGCTATACATACAGTGAGCTGAGAAAAAAATATGACGATTTTACAACACCAAAAGTAGAGCTTAATATAGGCGGTGTTTCACTTTTGGAACAAAAAGGTGTATCAGTAAACCAAGTTCAGGTTAAGCTTTCTGTTGAAAACGCCGGAAGTGCATCATTTACCGTAAACAGCGGATATGATTATGAAAACAGCAGTTTCAGCAGTGTTTTAAAAGATAAGGCAGCACCGGGAAAAACCGTAACGGTAAAGCTTGGTTACATGTCATCTTCAATTGTGGTGTTTAAAGGCTTTATAGCCTCAGTTGATATACAGCTTGATGTGGAAAACGGCATATTTTTTACTATTATGGCTATGGATGCAAGGCGTCTTATGATGACAGACAATAAACCATATATTTTATATAATAAAGCCAACTATTCGGATATAGTAAAAGAAATTATGTCGCGTTATTCAGCACTGTGCTCTTTGGATTGTGATGCAACTGATGACAAGTTAAAAGATGTTGTCTGCCAAAGAGAATCGGACTACGACTTTATTACTAAAAAGCTTATTGAAGGCGGCAGAGTTGACCGAGAGTTTTTTATTGTAGCAGATAAAGCATATTTCAGAAAAGTTCAAAGCGTTAAAACACCTGTAATAACCCTCGGAATTAACAGCGGTCTTAAAAGCTTCAACCGCAGTTTAAACTACCTTAATAAAGTTTTTGAAGTGCACGGTTATAACCCGGATACTAAAACTCATATTGTTGCTTCAGCTACTGCCAAAAATGGTGATAATCAGGTTAATGTAATTAAAGCCGGTGTTGAAGTAGTGGCTCTTCCTGACTGCAAAACACAGACGGATGCCAATGAAGCGGCTAAGAGTATGGCGGAAAAAGCAAAAAATGAGAATAAAAAGGCATACGGTACATGTATAGGCCTTCCGGAAATTGTGCCGGGCAGGTTTATAAAGATTTCCGGTGTTGACAGCCTTGTTAATAAAAAGTTTTATATTACAGATGTAACACACACAATAAATTATAACGGATTTTTAACTAACTTTACTGCGGAGGGATGGGAATAATGGATTTTTTTGATGAACTGCTTAATGTTGAAAAAAAAGCATCCACAGCTCCGGGGTTAGTGTCGGGAATAGTGCTTGAAAATTATGATAAAGAGTATCCCGGAATGGTTAAAGTTGAATACAATTCAGGTGAAGAAGGGAAAAACAAAAGCGGCTGGATTCCCGTTGCTTCGTTTTATTCCGGTAAGGATTACGGCTCATACTTTTTGCCTGAGATAGGAACGGAAGTTGTAATATCTTTTATAATGGGCAACTGGGATAAGCCTGTTGTTATAGGTTCATTATGGAATAAACAAAGCCCTATACCGGCTGATTTGCCTAATGAGAAAAATACATTTAAAACAATAAAAACAAAAGGCGGCAGTCAGGTAAAGTTTTCTGACGAGGATAAAAAACAGTTTATTGAAATAACAACACCAGCCGGAATGAAAATAAATATTGATGATGAAAAAAACAATGTGACTATATCGGATAAGGACAACAAAAACAGCATTGTTTTAGATGCAAAAAACGGCGCTATTTCGCTTAATGCCAATAAAAAAATAGAGCTTAAAGTAAATAATAAGGCCCTGGTTACACTGGAAAGTGATAAGGAAACAGTTAACACTGGCACTGTAGATATAAGCGTTAAACAGAATTTTAAAGTTAACGGCCAGTCAGTAAGTATTAAGGGAAGCACAACGGAAGTAAACTCAAAAGGCTCTTTAAAAATAAACTCCAGCGGCATAACCGAGATAAAGGGCAGTATGGTTAAAATAAATTAAAGAGGTGATATATATGGGGGACAATAAAAACGGTATGGAGTTTTTGGGAACTGGATTTAGTTTCCCTGTTATGCCGGATTCGGCAACAGGCCGATTTATGTCCTCATCCTTTGAGGAAGATATAAAAGAAGCTATATATATAATATTAATGACAAAAAAAGGCGAACGACTAATGCGTCCGGATTTTGGCTGTGGAATACACGATTTTGCCTTTGCTACTCTTGATTATACTACTGTTTCCCAAATGGAAAAAAGCATAAAAGAAGCACTGATAAAATGGGAACCAAGAATTCGTGATATTTCAGTAGAAGTATCACAGGACACACCGGAAGACGGGAAAGCTTTTATTTCGATTTCTTATGTGGTGCGTTCAACTAATAACCCGTATAACTTGGTATTTCCATTCTTTATTAATGAAGGAATTGAACTGTAAAAATAGAAAGGAGGTATGCAGATGGATAAAATACCTAATATAAATCACGACAGCAAAGAAAAAATACTTGAGCAGGTAAAGCATTTATCGCAGTCATATACACCGCAATGGCGCTTTGATGAGTCAAATCCTGATTTAGGAACGGCATTAGCAGTTATTTTTGCCGGTATGCAGGCAGATACTTTAATGCGGTATAACGAGCTGCCGTTAAAATGGCGAACAGAATATTTTAACAATCTGCATGCCTCTTTGCTGCCGGAACAGCCGTCTTTCGGCTATGTTTCTTTTAGCACAGTAAATGAGGAAGTAAACGGAACTGAGCTTCCGGCAGGAACAAAGCTCACTGTAGATGTAACGGATAAGTCGGGAAATATAATACCGGTTGAAACAAGAGATGATGTTTTTGTATCCCCGTCACATATTCAGGCTGTATATGAAAGCAATGATTCTTTGGATTACATAGGCAAACTTTGGGACGAAACAGATAATAAAAAGTTTTGTATTTTCGGCTTTGACGGGAAAAACATTCAAAAGCATGCTTTTTTAATAGGCCACAGCGATATATTTGCCATAACTAAAGGCGGAGAAGCTGAAGTTGAGTTTTATACAGCAGATAATCATTCTCTGCCGGAAGATATACTTTATAGACTTGGTTCAGCAGGTAAATTTTATTATTCATCCGAAAACGGTTTTGTGCCTTTTGAAAAATTTTACCGCAAAGGCAGTGCTTTTGTATTTGTTAAGTCAAACAATCAGGAGCCGTGGGTTAAAACAGATATAGACGGCATAAGCCAATACTGGATTAAATATGAAATTGATAACGGAAAAGCACTTTACGACATGGCTCTTGGGGATATACGCCTTAAAAGCAGAGCCGCTATGATTCCGCCGCAGTCGGTATATGCTGCAGGTACAGAAGCTGACAGCCATGGCTTTTATTTTCCTTTTGGAGAACAGCTATCGATTTATGAGGAAGTTTATTTTTCTTGTGATGAAGCTTTCAGCAAAAAAGGTGCTCTTATTACAATGACCTTTTTGCTGGATTATACAAAGATACCTTTAAATATTGCGGAAAAAGAAGAAATTAACTGGCGTTTGATTATGCCAAAAAGCGCTGTTAAGGTAGAGCCGGAATATGATGTAACTATTTCTAAAGTTATATGGGAGTATTTTAACGGAACGGGCTGGGCACGGTTATTTGAAGATAACAGATATGACAATGTTTTTACACCTGAGCAGTTTACAGGCAGGCAGAAAAAAACACTGCGTTTTATTTGTCCTGATGATATGTCATCGGCCATAGTTAACTCATCAGAAGGCAGATGCATAAGAGCCAGAATTATTAATTTAAACAATAGATTTAAAACAACAGGACAATATGTAACGCCTATGATTTCTGAAACATATTTTTCTTATGAATACGAAGGAAAAGGCGTTATTCCGGAATTTATATATGAGCAGAATAATGGTGTGGGCAGTATTAAAAGTGCCAAAAGCTCTTTAAGTCAGTTAGGGGGTTACAGCCCTATACGTCCGGCTGGGGATAGTATTCCGGCTGTGTACTGCTGTTTCAGTATGCCGCTTATTAACGGGCCTATCCGTATTTTAGCGCTTTTAGGCTCTTCTGCTTTGTGGCAAAGACCACGTCTTAATTGGCAGTATTTCGGAGGCGGAAAATGGCGGGACATTAATGCCGCTGACGAAACACGTGGCTTTGAAAACAGCGGGCTTATTAGTTTTAATGGTGCACCTGATTTTGAAAAGACCCAGTGCTTTGGTCAAGACGGATACTGGATACGTATTCAGGATATTTCAAATGGCTATAACGGTGCAAAAAAAGAAAACTTGCCTTTGGTAGAAGGACTTTTTATTAACAGTGTTAAAGCTTGGACATTAAGAACAAATGTTGAGGAATATATTACACTGGAAAACTTTGAGTCTTCTGCTGAGTTTCAGCTTTTAAACTATCCTGTATATAACGAGCAGGTATGGGTAAACGAAAGCGGAACATTATCAAAAAGCGAAGAAATAAGTCTTGAAAAAGAAGGCCGGCTACGTATAACAAATGACAATGATTTACAGGCACAAACTTGGGTACTTTGGGAAAGAACAGAGAGCTTTAACGAAAAAGCCGGAGATGGAAGAAAGTATAT
Source organism: uncultured Clostridia bacterium (assembly GCA_944384255.1). GTDB lineage: Bacteria > Bacillota > Clostridia > Lachnospirales > Anaerotignaceae > Neoanaerotignum_A. Next base: position 55,235 of record CALWSS010000012.1, on the reverse strand, counting down.
GCTGGATAAAGGTAATGGTATACTTACATTTTCAGCCGGAACTAATTACCGCCTGCCTCCGCCGGGAGTAGCCAACGGAATATACATAAAAATGAGTATTGGCGGAGGAGAAGAGGACAATATTAAAAAAGGTGCCGTAAATGGTATGGAATTGAACTACGGTTTTATAAATTCGGCTTATAACCCTGTGGGTTTTGCAGGGGGATGCGGCAGGGAAACTGTTGACGAAGCTATAGAAAGAACAGCCAGTGCATTTAAACATCATTACAAAGCCGTTACGGCAGAAGACTATGAAAAACTGGCAAAAGAAGCATCAAGAATGATACATAAGGCCTTTTGCTTTACAGGCAGAACTGCTGACGGAAAGCAGAAAAGCGGATATATTACTCTTGTTTTGCTTCAAAAGGACTTTGAAAACAGCCATTACTATTTTCATTCATTAAAAGAAATAGTTATGGATTATTTAAAAGATAAAGTATTTGGAAATCTTATTGCCCAAAACCGACTTCAGATAGTATCACCTGATTTTATTGAGATACAAATAGGTGCAGACATTAAAGTTGATGACTTTAACGAGATTTTTATATGCAAACGCAGAATAAACCAACGCCTTAAAGAATTTTTAAATCCTATTAGCGGAAATTTTAATTCAAATGGATTTAATGCCGGGGTAATGCCAAACAGAAGCCAAATAGAAACAGTTATTAAGGCAATACCTTTTGTTAAGGAAATAAGAAACCTTGTTATATCAGGCAGAATATTTAAAGGCGGAGAAATGATAGAGATTAATACGGAAGAAATGAAAAAATTTCCTTTTGCTCTTCCGGTAAACGGAAATCACCGTATTTTTGTAAGGACAGAATAAGGAGGCTGGGCCAATGCTGCCTGAAATTAGCTTGGATACCTCTAATTTTGAGGAAATTGTAAAAAAAGCCAGAAGCCAGATAGCGGAAGTGTATCCTAATTGGACGGACTATAACTATCATGACCCGGGAATTACAATTTTGGAGTTGTTTGCTTTCTTAAAAGAAGCACAGCAGTTTTATATAGACCAGTTAAGTGATGATTTACGTAAAAAGTTTTTGCAGTTAATGGGAATCAGTCTTGAAAAAAGAAAGAATGCCATAACAACTGTAAGAATAAATACACCTAATCCGGTTTCTATTTTAGCAGGAACTAAGTTTTATATAAACGGATTGTGCTTTGAAACAACAGAAACTGAAAATATACCGGCAGATATAATAAAATCTGTAATTGTAAAGCCGAAATACGGCAGTATATTTAAGTCAGATATGCTCCAAAAAAATGATATGGGCAGCATGGTTATATATCCGTTTGGTAAAAGAACCGGTGTTGGCAGTGAATTTTATATATGCCTTAAAAATAGCCTTGAAGTTGGAAAAACATATAAGCTTTCGGTAGTATTGGACGAGCATTACAGTGTAAAAAGAAACCCGATAAAAGATATAAGCCGGTTTGTACCGCTTTCCAAAATAAAAATTACATATTTAAGCGAAAATGGTGAAACTGAAATATCTGCTCTTGACAGTACATTGGGAATGATTCGAAGCGGTGAATATAAATTTTCAATTAAAAGCAATATGGCTTATTCGGCTATAGAAGGCGTTGAAGGCTATTTTATAAAGTTTACACTTGTTAACGACAGTCTTGATGTTTCGCCTGCAATAAAGGATTTCAGTTTTAATGATATAACACTTATACAGAGGGATACAAAAGCTGTATTTATTGATAAAAGCCAGTTAAAGCTTAGGCAAAGCGATAACTTTAAAACAGACTATTACGCTTGGAACGAAAATTACGGTTGCTATATTGAGACAACAGAGGATAAAGCAGATAAAGCGGCTCTTTATGAAAAAGATTTTTATAAAGACCGTATTATAGCCATAGGCAACGGCTTGCCTAATCAGAAGTATTTTCTGACGGATAAAGGTGTCATGTGGGATTCATTTGAAATTTTGGTTTCAAGTTCTAAATATAAAGGATTCTTACGTAAATGGACAAAGGTTAATGATTTTGACAGCTCAGGGCCTGATGACAGTCATTATATTGTTGATGAAGAAAATAACTGTATTTATTTCGGAAACGGTATAAGAGGCAGAATGCCGGAAAATGAGATAAGAATTATTTCTTGCCAGTTTAGTGCCGGAAGCGGAGGAAACATCAAAGCAGGGCAGGAAGCCAAAAATAATGTACTGCCAAAAGATGTTTATGTAAAAAGTATTGTGGATTCATCAGGTGGTGCTGATATTGAAAGCTTGGAAGAAGGCTTTTCAAGAGCCAGAAATTTTCTAAATGATGATGGAAGAGCCGTAAGTGAAAAAGATTACGAAAGACTTGTTCTTAAAACACCGGGTCTTCGTATTTGGGACTGCAAAGTATTGGATTTATCAAACTTTAACGATGAGCATTATAAAAATGAAGTGCATATTGTAGTAAGGCCATATTCTGAAAACGGCAATACTGCTTTGTCAGAGGCATATCAAAAAAATATATTAAATTATATTATGGACAAACGGCTAATATGCAGTTTTGTAAAGCTCTTCTCACCAATTTACATTGATGTATCGGTTTATGCAGAACTGCGTGTAAAGCCGCAGTATATAAATGCTGAGAAAAATGTTGAAACAGCTATAAGAGAATACTTTTCAAAACTCAAGGGTTTTGGGCCTGTAATTAATTACGGCACTTTATTTGCCAGTATAGACAGTCTTGAGGAAGTAATTGAAGTTGGTATGCTGTATATTGACGCAAGAGGCGGCGGAATTTCAAGAAACAGAAACGGAGATGTGCTTTTGCCGCCTTTGGGAGTGCTTTTGCTTAAAAATGTAGACTGCATTGTAATTCGTTAATGGGGAAGGGGACTGAATATGAAATATTTTGTTTTTAATAAGCCAATGGACTATAAAAGAGGATATTTGGAAAACTGTTTATGCACAGAGCATGGCATTTGTTTATCACAAGGCAGTGAAAAAGGTGTGTTTTTTTCAAAAATTCTTGACAGCGGTGAAAAAGAAACTTTTTGGCACAGAATGACTTGTGATATACCTATTTTTAGGTCTGGTGTTCGTTTTTGGCTGTACTGCTCAGATAAAAGAGAGATATTCTATAACGGCACTAAAACAGACATAGAAGATATACTGTTTTCCCATATTTCACCTGATTTAAAGCGAAAGGCTTGCGGAGCATTTTTAAAAGAAGAATTTTTAAATCAGAGCGATACACTGCTTCATGGTATTAAAGGAAGATACTTTTGGTTTTGCATAGAAATTTATTCCGGTCAGGAAGAAAATGCAGGAATAGAAAACATATTTGTTTATTTTCCATACAAAAGCTGGATAAATTATCTTCCGTCTATTTACCAGAAAAATCGTGAAAGTGCAGAGTTTTTGGACAGGTATTTGAGTATTTTTCAATCACTGTATGATGATTTTGACACTAAGTATGAAAACAGTACATCCATGCTTGAACCAATGTCCTGTGATATGGCATTTCTTCAATACATAGCAAAATGGCTGGATATTACAAATACCGATATTTGGAGTCAGGACAAGCTGAGAAAGCTTATATCTTTGGCACCGAGTCTTTTTAAAAAACGTGGTACACGAAGTGGTTTAATAGAAATTATTAAACTTTTTACAGGTGAAGAGCCGTTTATTGTAGAGCAGTGGCAGATACGGCAGTTTAAGCAGTTGAGCCATGAAAAAGAAGTTTTGGACAGACTTTACGGAACGGATGAGAATGAATTTTTAGTTTTGGTAAAAGAAAAATACTGCTCAGGCAAAAGGGAGCAGGAGGCACTTTTAAGCTTAATTCAGGATATGTCCCCGGCACATACACAGCCTCGTCTTGTGGCGCTAAGAGAGTTTATAAACTTAGGCGGACATACTTATTTGGGTATAAACAGCGCTCTTGGTTATTATAAACCAATGCGCTTAGACGGACTTTCTTTGGTATCGCTGGCATCGGTGGGAAAGAATGAATGAATAAAAGGAGGACTTCCGTATTATGAATAACCTTAAATATTTTCCTTTTGAAAGGAACAGATATTATTATGGCAAGCTGTTGACTGAACAGGATTTTATACAGGAACAGCAGTATTTTAATGATAAACGACGTCTGCACAACCGTTTTCTTCATGGTGTCGGCATTGCGGCCGGTCTTCGTGTAGTTATGGTAGATGAAAAGAGTATTTCTGTTGAGGACGGAGTTGCTTTTGATTTTTCAGGCAGGGAAATTTTAGTTGATATACCGTCAGTTTACCGTCTTTCTACTATAGACGGATTTGATGCTATTATGGAAAACGGCCGTGGTGACTTTGCATATTTATGTATCGCTTATGATGAGCAGGGAGAATTTCCTTCACACAATATAGCTTCCGGAGAAATTAAGCAGGAAGATACATTTGACAAGACCCGTGAAAAATATCATCTTTATTTAACAGATAAAGAGCCGGAAAACAGTGATATGACATTGGAAGGCTTATTTGAAAAGAAAGAAATTATTTATGAGGATTACCAAATCCGAATTATACAAATATTTCCTTTAAGTGTAACAAGCGGCGGAGTAATGGAAACAACTATTGAGCTTGAAAATATAAGCAATGCCGCTCAGGTTTCAGTTGATATACAAGAAGACATTTCAAAAGCATTCTGCGGCGGAAAACCTGCTTTAAATGCAAAATGGGATAATGTAATACTGGAAAGAGGCGAAAAGCAAAGCAAAACATTTGTGCTTGAGGCAATGGAACTGGAGTATGGCAGTGTAAATATACATATCGTTCCTGAAAACATAAAAATTCAGGAAGGCAGAGAAGTGCTTCATCCGCAAAGTAAAAAAATTATTGATATTCCATTAACACATTTAGACAATATACAGGCTATGAAAGAAAGATATTTTGAGTCTGTAATGGAAAAAACAGTACGAAATAATTACCCTCAAGGTATATATCTTGCTAAAATTTCACTTATTAAAATTGACAGCTCTTATATGATAGAAAAAATAACACAAGTGCCGTTTAATCAATATTTATACAGCACATTCCTTTTAATGGGAATAACAGGCGGTATGCAGCAGGAAATTAAAGCATTAAAAAACAACTATAAAATGTTGGAGCATGAAAATAAGGCAGATGATAAAGCGCCTGCTAAAAATAACATAAGTTTAAGAAAAGCTCATGGCGTTGTACAGATTCCATTAGGCATAGGAGGAAAACGTGAGCAGAGCTTTTTCTCACATGAAATTATTCATGGCCTTGGCATAGGGCCTGTTAATATTGAGCTTTCTATACAACAGGACGATTTAATGTATTTCGGCTCAGGCGAGATTTTTAACGATATGGAAGTCTGTGCTGAGCTTGCAGCAAGACTTGATACATCAAAAGGCTCTTTTGTAATAGGTGTAAGACTTACAGAGCCTACAAGCAGACAGTTTATTAATGTTTGCTGGAGAGCTGAAGCGGATTTTATGCCTGAAGATGATGAAAGCGAAAACAAATATATGTATATTGTACCTAACAAACTTGAGCTGAAAGTTAGGGAATCATATTATTTAAAAGCGGTATGTGAAAATATGCCGTATGCCACAATAATATGGCATGTTAAAGATGAACAAAGCGGAAGCATTGCTTCTGACGGAACATATACGGCACCTAATATACCGGGTGTTTATGAGGTAACAGCACAGTGTCAGGAAGCGCCGGAAATAAAAGCTTCTATTTTTATAGTTGTAAGGGAGTAAAAACAAATGATTATCAGAAATCTTACCAAAAAATATATGGTAACGCAGGAATATCTGGGCAACGATAATGTGCACCAGTATATTTGTTATGAGCTTGATACACCGGATAAAAGCCAGTACTGCGCTCTCTGCCAGAAACTTTCATCTGTAAGAGGTGAAGAGATAAGATTTCTTATGGAAGAGATGAAAAATGAGAATTTTTCGGATTTAACGGATTTTTTTATTAATAATGACTGTTTGTATGTACTCCTTAAGTATCATGCCGGAACTGAGCTGGAGAGAAAAATTGCTTCTGAAAAATGCAGTTTAAGCGAAAGACTTGAAATTATTAAAAATATTCTGGAAAAGATACTTATACTTAATATGCCGGTGTATTTTTTTTCATCTGCTATGGATATAAGGCGGATTACATTAACAAGTGACAATGAAGTTTATTTTAATTATAACTGCCTCGACATTGATAAATTTGATTCAGTTGAGTTTAAAGACGGTACTAAATCTCTTGCTGAAGTAATTAAATTTGTATTTGCCTATGAGCTTAAAGAACGCTCAATGCCGGAACTGGAAACTTTTGTTTATAGTGCTGGACATAATGATATGACAAATTATATGGAAATTTATGAAAAATATTATCAGGTTTATCAAATTTATTTTGGCAGAAAACAGGAAGATTTGGAGCCGCAAAGCTTTAAATTTAAAGTCTGGGATATTATAAAAAAAATCGGCTCATTTATAAAAAAGCTAATACAGCCGGCACTTTTAATACTTGCTGTAGGCTATCTTGCAGTATCTATAATGGGAGTTTTAGCTGAGCCGGGATATAATGAAAACTTTACAACAATAGGTACAGTTATTGTAACTAATAAAGATACAGCTGAAGATAAAGAGTCAGTTGATGAAAATTCATCAGAAAACGCAGAATCGGAAAAAGCAGATACGAGTGGAGTTGAGTAAGGCATGAAATTTTCAAGTTCGTCAAATTTCAAAGACAGCATGGATATATACATAAAACGTATGGGCAGAACAATATTTATGCCTTTGTCAAATGCTGTACGTAAGGTTAAAACCCTTGCACAGCCAAGCTCCATTGCAAGACGGGCTACAAATGATGTTATGCAGGAGATGAAATCAATTAAAAAGGCTCCTCAGAACATTAAGGCATACGTTTTGATAGGTGAGCATTATGTGGCAAAAAAACTGCTTTTTCTGCTTCTGCTTTTTATAATTGTACTGCCGGGGCTTTTCTTAAACTATGCTTACCCGGTTATTGAGCAGAAGTTTCTTGTAAAAACAATGCCTATAGATTCGGATATAATACCGGGATACAATGGAAAGGTGCGTCTTATAGACAGAAAAAGCGGTGTTCTGCGGTTTGAAGGCACTCTTGAAAACGGCAGAATAGTAGGCACAGGAACCGTTTATGACGAAGCTGGAAATATGGTTTACAGCGGTTCTTTGCAAATGGAAGCATTTGACGGATACGGTGAGATGTATTACCCTAACGGCACAATGGAATATATGGGTAATTTTGCAATGAATGAGTATGACGGAAACGGCACACTGTTTTATGAAAATGGAGAAAAAAAGTATGAAGGCGGATTTACAGCCGGGCTTTATAACGGAAGCGGAATATTGTATTACCCAACCGGTGTTAAATTGTATGAAGGCAGTTTTGCCAACGGCATATATGACGGTCAGGGTAATCTTTATGATACAAAGGGTGTACTTACATATAGCGGTGGATTTTCTCAGGGCAGTTTTTCAGGAATGGGTATTTTATACAGCAACGGTTTAAAATGCTATGAAGGCAACTTTGCCAATGGCTTGTATAGCGGCACAGGTACTCTTTATCAAAATGGAAATATAGTTTATCAGGGTAATTTTGAAAATGTACTGCCAGATGTAGTTGTTGATTATAACGAAAACGGAATAATAGGGCCTACAGGAGAAAATGACAATACAGGTCTTACAAGCGGCAATATTGTATTAAGGTATGAAGACGGTACAATACGCTATGAAGGCGGTTATGAAAACGGCAATTTCTCAGGTGAAGGCAAGCTGTATGACGAAGAGGGCAATCTTGTATATAGCGGAAGTTTTGAGGAAGGCCTTGAAAGCGGTTCAGGCAAAGCTTACGAAAAAGATGTTCTTATTTATGACGGACAGTGGAAAAACGGAGTATATGACGGAGAAGGCAAGCTTTATAACGCTGAGAATGGTTCATTAATTTACAGCGGAAGCTTTGCAGAAGGCATGTATGACGGAAACGGCACACTTTATAATGCCGAAACGAATTTTAAAGTATATGAAGGCAGTTTCCGTATGGGCCAGTATGACGGTGAAGGCACATTATATGATACAAACGGAGCCGTAAAATATAAAGGTTCATTCCTTCTTGGACGGTACAGCGGTTCAGGTGCATTGTATGATTCAGCTACAGGAGCAGTTGTTGAAGAAGGTGAATTCCGTGACGGAGTACTTGTTACACCTCAAGAGGAATTATCCGGAGATAATGAACAGCAGGAAAACGGCCAAAGCTCGGCTGAAGAACAGTCAGAGACAGAAGAAAATAAAGAAGATAACTCAAACGATAGCAAAGACATCTCAGAATCTGATAATAATTCAGATGATACCGAAGTATCCGGCAAAACACAGAATATGGATTCTGAAATTTTATCAGATACTGAAAATGAAATTAGCGGTTAATAAATGCTTTTTGCATAATATGTTCTTACTGTGAATCTTTAAATAATTTTTTGTTGAAGTATTTTGACAAGGCACTTTACATACTGTGCCAAACGATTTTGTAATTTAAGTTTTTAAAAGGAGATGCCTATGGGAAGGTATACTGTTATTGCTGATATAAGCGAAAAAATAGTCAGTTTGCTTTGTGACGGGATGGTTCCGGACTTGATACCGGACAAAAATGGTATAGGCCTTTGTGGACCGGATGAAAAAGGTGATTTTTCTGTCGGCATTTATTTATATGATATTGCAGAAAATAATGATTTTAAAAGAAGCGGTATGGTTAACTACAGCTATGACCAGCAGAAATTTCCGCCTGTTGTTTTAAGTCTGTACTACATGATTACGGCATATTCTGCCAGTGACATTAAATTCAGAGCTGTTCAGGAACAACGTATTTTAGGCCGTGTTATGCAGATATTATCCAATAATTCAATAATAAGCGGAGAAGAATTCGGCAATGATACCATGGGTGCTGATATAAGAATAGAGCTTTTGAATTTAGATACAGAAGAAAAAATGAAGTTATGGAACGATACAACTAAGCCTTATAAAACATCTCTTTGCTACAGAGTTACACCAATAGAGCTTGAGTCAACTAAGGCAAGAAGAATAAGCAGGGTAACAGAATTTACTGTTGAGCTTAATGATAATTCGGAGGAATAGAGCAATGATTAAAGACCGGTTTTCCATACGTGTTCTTTCTGTACTTAGAGTTTTCGACAGTTTTACATATAAACCTGTCGATAAAAATTATCTTATTTTTTCCTGCGGCAGTAATGCCAAAATACTGCCTAAAGATGAAGGCTTTTTTGTAGTGACAGGCAATGAAAAACCAAAAAGTATTACAATTAAAAGTCCGTTTTATAAGGATATAAACATTGATTTTACTTTGAAAGAAGATGATTCTGTACTTAATTTATGGGCAGAACCTAAAAAAGGATATTCTTTGGCAGGTAATATAGCTTGGATTAAAACATCGGCAAAGCCTTATGAAAAAGTATATGCCTTTGAGAACGGATATGAGCCGCATATACGGCTTTTGGAAAATGCCAAAAAAGATGATGTTTCATTAAAGATATATCAGGAAAGAAAACTTAATTTAAACGGTGCAGATATGCTTCTTTATTCAAAAGAAAACGATAAGATATTTGAGATAATAAATGTTAAATATGCAGAAAACGGCATTTGTGAGTTAAATAAACCACTTAAAGAAAACCATAAAAAAATAAAAACCGGGCTTTATCAATTAATGTTTTCTACAGCTGATGAATCTGGAATTTGTGAAATAGCAGTTTTAAAACGAAGTGAAAAAAACAATTTTATTATTTTAAATTCTAAGTGTGAAAAAATAGATGAGATAATTACACAGTTTTAAGGAGATGAATTTATATGCCTTATAGTGTGCTTGGCGGAGCAGTTTTGCAGTGCAGTTTTGGTATGGCGCCTTCTGTGCTTAATGTACTGCCGCTTTCAAGAGTAATGTCGTCAATGCCTATGGCCAATATTTCAGACTGTGTGCCGCTGGTTAATATAATGCCTTTTGGAATGTGCTCCAGTATGTCTAACCCTACTGTTGCATCGGCTACAGCTGCGGCTTTTGGTGTATTAACACCTATGCCGTGCCTTCCTGTTATTGCCGGAACTTGGGTGCCGGGCTCCCCTACAGTTTTAGTTGGTGGTAAGCCTGCCCTTAATCAAAACTGCAAGCTTACATGTGCTTACGGCGGCATAATAGAAATTAAAAACCCAGGTACAACAAATATTCAGGTTAAGTAATTATAAAAAAGTATTTTAATTAATTATTTTCAAAAGACAAGTATAATTTTCTGTTTCAGGGATGGTATGTATGGTTAAAAAATTAGCTGTTATATTTTCTATATTAATATTAGCTGTAGTATCGGTATTCTCATACCGTTTTGTTTCAAATCACAGCATACATAAAATACAGTCCGTTAATATGGCTTATTACAAAAACGGATACATATATGGAATAGACATGGCAGAGGATAAGTACTATATTTTTCGGTACAATGTGGATAAAGACGAAAATGAATATTTTACATATCCTATAGAGTATAACGATAATATGGTAATACTCAATAATATGATTATGGATAATGACTTAAACATATACATCCACCGCCAGCAGTATGAAACAGAAAAAGAAATGTATATTGATACTATAGATTATTGTAATTTTAATTCCAGACATCTTGATACATTATGGAATGTATCAGATTTGGCTGATGAGGATTTTTTTAGTTTTAACTTTGATGAAGATAACAACGCAATACTTAACACATATGAACCGTATGAAAATGTAATAAGCCAGTATGTGCTTAATTCTGATAATACAGCAAATAAATTAAGCGAAACAAAAATTCAGGATACAAGTTATTTGATTTATGATTATGGCGACGGCTTTTTTGTTCTGACATTAAATGGTGATATAAGTAATGTTGATAAGACCGGTAAAGAACGCTTGATATTTTTAAATGACGGCTCACAAATAGGTACTCAAAATGTTAATTATGATGTAAACAAAAATGAACTGCATTTTCATAACCTTGATACAGGATATGACTATAAAGTAACAAGCCAAACTAACTATGAAAAAGTAGAGCTGTGTTTTGACCATAAGGTTATATATGCTCAATCATTTAATGCTTCTAAAATGTATAATGCATATGAAGAAGACGGAGTATATTGTGGAGTTCTGCCTTTAGAAGATGGTAGAAATGTACCTGCTATATGCGGTCAAAAAGAATATGTGCTTGATGAGCTTACTTGGTCTGAAGGACAAGTGATTTTTGTCTCTGCAATAATGGCATTAAGTATATTTGCAGCTTTGGAAATATATGCTTATATTTTTTATAAAATTTGGAAAAGAAAATACGGAGCTCCTGTTTTGGCTATAGCAACAATGCTTATTATTCCTGTTATGGTTATAGGCACAGCCGGGTTGTTTTATTTTATAGATAAACAGCCTTCTGATGAAAAAAATCAAAAGATTCAGGAGCTAGCTGTAAAAGCTGAAGAAGCTAAAAAATACCTTGATGTTGAATTATTCGAGCAATATAGGAAAAAAGACCGCCTTACAATAGATGAGCTTATAAATATAAATAAAAGATTTTATAAAACCCAAGATATAGATTATTTGCAAAATACTTCAGAGAAAGTTACTGATTTTGTATATCCTGATGTATATTTTTATAAAAATGGTGAAGTATACAGTGCTACACATAATTATCAGTTAGGTGTGCCTGTAAAGTATCAGGTTGCATCTAATGTATATGATTGTATGAAAGAAGCGGCTGAGGACAATAAAGTCGTATATACAGAGTATAACGATATATCGGGAAGATATATATCAGTATTTACACCTATTAAAAATACTGAAGGTGAGATTTTAGGTGTTCTTGAGTTTAAAGAAAATATAATTGTTCTTGAGCTTGAAATATTAAATAATGCTATTACAATTAAAAAACTTCTTTTGCTCTCAGCAGCAATAATATTTATATTAATTCAGGTTGTTCTGTGGATAAATACAAGGTCTCTTAAAGTTTTAAGACAAGCTATGACTGAGGCTGCAAACGGCAATGTATATGCAAGAGCCAATATTAAGGGTAATCATGAAATAGCGGTAATTGCCGATGAATTTGATAAAATGGCTGAAGTAATAGAAAACAGAGTATCTGAAATGGAAGCATTTCAAAAGAAGTATGAATCTTTTGTGCCGTCTAAGCTGTTTTACATTTTACAAAAAAGCGGTATAAAGGGTGTATCTGCCGGGGAAGGGAAAAATTTTAATGCAACAGTTATGGCTGTTAATTCTGTAGGATATAAGAGGGCAGTTTTAAAGAAATATGATGAGGTGTTTTCATACAGCAATAAATATCTGCCTAAGGAAATACCTATTATACATTCTTATGGGGGAACTGTCCGACGTATATTTGAAGGCGGAGAAGAAACTGTTTTTACTAAAGAAAGTAAAAATAATGCAGCCGAATGTGCAGTTGATTTAATGCAGAAACTTAATGACACCAAGGAAGGGTTTAGCATAGGCATAGCTAAAGAAGCTTTGAGATTTGGTGTTATAGGTTTGCCAAAAAGAATGGTGCCTCTTACAATTTCGGAACATGGAAGCCTTTCATGGTTTTTGCAGCAAATGGCAGTTGATTTTGGTTCATGTATACTTATATCTTCAAGTGCTGCCGATGATATAGAAAACTTTTTTAATCGCTACAGCACCAGAACAATAGGTTACTTGCATATATCATCTGAAAACAGGTTAGAAGCGGTTTATGAAATATTAAATGGTGAAAGCCAAGAGCGTCAAAGATTAAAGTTAGACACCAAAACTGATTTTGAAGAAGGTGTAAAGCTTTTTATGGCAGAATCATTTGTATATGCAAGAAAGCGTTTTATAGATGTTCTTCAGCGTGACAGCAAAGACAAAGCTGCCAGAGAATATGTTTTATTATGTGACAGAAGTTTAAAAGGCGAGATAGTTAAGCCTTGGCTTAAAGAGTTTTAGAACGGGGGAAAAACTGTGATAAGCGGACGGTTATTTAAAAAATTAATATTGGTTTTGATACTGCCTGCTATAGTGCTGTCCGCGATATTTATTCACGAACTGCCTGTTTGGGATATAGGATACGTTAAACATACCGTTTGGGAAAACGGTGTTTTATACGGCACTGATGAGAAAAACGGCAAAATTCGTATTTTTGGCTGTGATGAGTATGGCAATAATGCATGGATAGATACTGTATATAAATCAGATGGCAAAAATGAAACGTTATACGGTGTTGAAAATTTAAGCATTACTGAAGACGGTATTTGCAGCTTGCTTTTAAAAGCTAAAGAAGTAACAGAAAAAAACAGGTATATTTTGATTAGCTATGACGTAAAAGAAAGGCAGATTATTGAAAAAGAATATACCGATATTTCTCAGGACAATAATGTATACATAAAAAAAGAAATAGGCAGTGACACATGGTATGTTTCAAATAACGGCTCTGTTTGGAAAAACGACATGGAAAGCAATACAGAGTTGTTTTCAAATGACGGAAGCATAATACCACAGCAAAACAGTGCTTATACATTTGGAAATGACGGTTTGTATTTTTATAACTCAGCAAATAATGCATGCTATGAAATTTCATACAGCAGCGAAGTTATGAAAAAGACAGATAATATACCATTTAGTGCTGATATAAGCTCCTTTGGCACACTTTATTCATTAAGTGAGTCAAAAGACGGAACTTGGACAGCAAGTTTTTATAATGCTGACTCAAAGCTTTTGCCTATGGTTGCAGGCAAAAGCTCTGAACCTATTGAAAGACTGAATATTCCGACACAGCAGGCATTTTTTATTGTAATTGCATTAGCTTGTGTTTTAATAGCTGTTGTATTATCTGTTTTAGTTTTAATTAGAAAAATACGAAAAACATTTCCTACAGAGCTGAAAATAATCACAATTTCAATACCTTTGCTTATTTTAAGTTCTCTTGTACTTAAGATAGCTGTTGAGGGTCTTTTAAAGGATGATGTTGAAAACCGTATTTTCTCACAGATGCGTTATACAGCCGGAACAGTTAATAATAATACTGATTTAAAAGAGTTGTATTTAAATGGACAAACTGTTGATTCATACGAAAACATAGCCGACAGCACTGTATATGATGTTATATACGACTATAAAGGAGAGCCGGTAGGTGATTTTAAGGGAATACTTGGTTCAGTTTCTGTTTTCGGCTATAAAGACGGTACTTTTTTCAGTATGGATTCTGGAAGTCTTTTTTGTGAGCCTCTTGTTTTGCTTGACATGGAAAACGAGAATAATTCTATTAATAAAGCCTGCGAAATTAAAATTCCTGTAAAAAGTGTTATAGATACATACAGTATGGGTAAATGTTTGGCTTTGTATTATCCTGTAATTCAGGATAATGAAGTAACAGGTGTTATAAGAATGCTTTACACTGAAAAAGCCATAACGGAAGATATAAGAGAACAAAAACCTCAGCTTCTTAATAATATATTTATTTTTCTTTTTGGCATAGTGCTGTTTTTATCTGTTATCAGTTTTTTGCTTCTTAGGCCTTTAAATAAAATTAAAAATGCTTTGGCTGATTTTTCTGTGGGTATTGATATGGAAGAGCCTGAAAGCGGCACTGGCAGCGAAATAAGCGAGATGATGAATTTATTTTATAACCTTACGGTTAATGTAAAAGAACATCTGTATAATGTAGACCAGCTAAAAAAAGCCTATGAGCCGTATATTCCTCAAAAGCTTATAAGTCTTTTTGGCAAGTCTGACATACGTCAGATATCACCGGAAGATGAAACGACAATTAGGGATGCAGCTATACTGGTTATTGACGCCATAGGTTTTTCAAAAGCTGTTTCAAAAGTTGGTGTGCAGGAAATGTTTTCATTTGTTAACAGCGCCTTGGAAAAAATTGTATCAGGTGTTGAAAACGAAGGCGGTGTTGTACTGCAGTTTACTGATACTGGACTGTTTGCCTTTTTCCAAAATATGCCGGATAACGCTTTAAATGCTGCCGTAAATATACAAAAAAGCCTTCAAAGTATTCCAAAAGAAATAGGCGGAGAAAGATTTAAAGAAAAAAATGAGAAAAAATGTGAGGAAAAATGTGAGAAAAAATGTGAGAAAAAAGGCGAAAAAATTGTATTCGGTTCAGGCTTGATTATAGGTGATATAAACGTAGGTGTAATAGGTGATGAAGAACGAATGGAAATTCGTGCTGTATCGCCTGAAATGTCATTTGCAAGGTATTTGCAAAAACTAAGCGCTTCTTATGGTCTTGGTATACTTATTGATGAGACATTTAAAGAAAGCATAGAGCGATCTGTCGAAAAAGAGAACATAAGATGTATAGGCAGAATAAGTTTTTCCGGCAGCATAAATTCATACAGAACAGTATATGAGGATTTTGGTGGACAGAAACCTGAATTAGTTAAACTTAAAGAGCTGACTAAACAGGATTTTGAGTCCGGAGTTGATTATTATCAGTCGGGAAATTATGCCGAGGCAAAAAAATGTTTTATTCATGTATTACGAAAGAACAAAGATGATATGGCTGCAGGACGTTATTTAAAACTATGCAGTGACAAAATATTGGGTAAAGAAAAAGGAATGAACGCTTTTGAACAATATTAACTGTAGGATAAATAAAGATAATAATATGCCGTATCTATGGGACAGCGAGCTATGGTCTGATTTTACTGCTGTAATGGAGTATCTCCTTTGGGCTGCTGTTGAAAAAGAAAAAATTATAAACCAAGGTGAATTTGCCGATGATTTCTGCCTTGCTGTAGAAGACGAAATTCAAGAAGCCGAAGAAGTCATTAAACGCCGTATGAAACTTTCTGACATAAGCGGTATAAAACTGCATACAACTGAGTTTTTTAAAGAATTTAAGCTTGAGCCTATAGAGAAGTTTGCTGTTGTGCTTTTAGGCTGTGCCGGAGCAGATTATGAGTTTAATTTTGTTCTGTCTTCAGAAGAAAAGAGCAAAAATGTTCACTCACCTACAGTTGAAATGATTTTAAGGCTTTACAGTATGATTCAAACACCTGATTTAAAAGAAACTGCACTTTTAATTGATGTTAAAGGCGATTTTAAACTTTGTATTGAACATAATGCTTTAAATAAAAACCGGGCTTTAAATAATGAAAGTTTTCAGATTAAAAGTGCTCTTTTATCATATCTTCTGGGAGAAAGCTTTAATTTTTCATACAAACAGCCGTATTTTAAAGAGCCTTTGCCGGAACTTTTAATATATAACGACGTTCTTGAAAAGGCAGTTAATGTTGCCAATAATTGGAATACTGAACATAAAGCTATTGCTCTTTATATTTATGGAATAAGAAAATCCGGTAAAAAGCTTTTGGTTTCTCATTTATCTGAAATTACTGGCATTCCTGTGCTTTTTATAAATTGGGACGATGTTATAAATATGCCGGAGGATAAAAAAGAAAAGTTTTTTGATACTATAAGTATTAAATTACGCCTTGAAAAAGGTTTTATGTGCCTTTACGGCATACCTGACTTTTCAGAAGAAAAAGAAACCTCTTACAGCACTGTTTTTTCTAAATTACTTGATATAAGCAGTTTTACTGTTGTTTTAGGCGAAGGAAGGTATTATTTTCCGGTATGGCTTAGTCAAAACTTTATGTCCCTTGAATTATGGGACCTTTCGGCAACGGAAAAAATATCCGTATGGTCCTATTACAGCAGTATATATAATGCCGACAGTGATGTTGATTCAAACTTAAACGGAAATAAATATGTTATGAGTGTTGGTGAAATAGAAAACACATTTGCCACAGCATACCTTACATCCGTATCAAAAAACGATATATGTGTTAAAGCCGAATATATAACAGATGCAGTAAAGCAAAGGGATGCAGGAAAGTTAGGTGCTTATGCTTCACTTATTAACGGCTCTTTTGTATGGGACGACCTTATTGTGGATGAATCCGTTAAACGTCAGATGAAGTATATATGCAATCAGATTAAATACAGAAATGTGGTTGGTGAAGAGTGGGGCTTTTTTGAAAAGACACCTTATGGCAGAGGTGTAAGCGTTCTTTTTTATGGTCCACCGGGAACAGGCAAAACTATGGCTGTGCAGATAATGGCTTATGAGCTGGGACTTGAGCTGTATCGTATAGATTTATCTAAAATGGTAAGCAAATATATTGGTGAAACGGAAAAAAACATATCTGCATTGTTTGATAAAGCAAAACACATGAATGTTATACTGTTTTTTGATGAGGCAGACTCACTTTTTGCCAAAAGAAGTGAAGTAAAGGACTCAAATGACAGAAATGCCAATGCCGAAACGGCACATTTACTGCAAAAAATGGAAGAGTATGACGGAATGGTAATTCTTGCAACAAACCTTGTAGAGCAGATAGATGATGCATTCCGCCGGAGAATTAAGTTTATGATTCCATTCAGATTCCCTGATGAGAGTACAAGAAAAGAGCTTTGGCATTCTTTAATTCCTGATAAAACTCCATTGGATGACGGCATAGATTTGGACTTTTTTGCTAAAGAATTTGAGCTTTCAGGCAGCCAGATTAAGGAAATTCTGCTTAATGCAGCATATATAGCCGTTTCAGATAACAAGCCACTTGGCAACGAACAAATTAAAGAGGCCATTACATGGAACTATATAAAATACGGAAAACAGCTGACTAAAGATGATTTTGGCTACCTTGCCTAAATACAGGAGGGTTTGAAAATGGCAAAAACTTTAATTAATGGAACAGAAAAAAACAAGCCGACTGTATCGGCAATAGATTTGGTCTTAGCCCGGCATGAGGCTGAAGACGGAGAGGAGTCTTTGGAGTTTGAAACTGATTCTGAGCTTATGGATCAGGAAAATGAAATGCTCTACCAGTTTATAAGAAACAGAAATTTAACTAAAGGCTCAAATAAAGTTTTTTTCAAAATAAATAACAGACCGATATTGGGTTCTAAAGGCCAAAAGATTACAGGCGGAGCTATACCGCTTTTTGCCGGTGCAGCTATTGACTTATCAAGTTTAAATGCTACAGGTGAAAAAAAGTTTCTTAAACCGCCGGAAGCAAGCGGTAAAGGCGGTGTATTGGCTATAATGCCGCAGAAATTTAATCAAGGCCTTACACTGCCTTTTAATAATATTAAGCTTAAAGAAAACTATATTGACGGTGATATTTTGCTTAATAACAGAAGCGGATTTCACGGGAGCCACATACGTTTAACAGCCGAAAAAATTCATGTTACAATGGATAAGGCAGAATTTATAAATCCGAGATTGTTTTACACAACAAAAGAAGAAGAAAGCTCTGTTCCCGTTCCGGAAAATGTATATGTAGATGAAAGCGGAATAACGCCTAAGCTGCTTACAAATTATTTACGCCTTAAGGCACCGGAAGCAGGCTTAAATGATGCCAATACAGAAGTAAATGAAAATAATGAAGAAACACCTGTAAATACAACTGAAGAAAATGAAAATACATCAGAAACATCTGAAAGCATGCCGAAAACATCTGAAGAAATGCTGGAAAAAGAGCTGGAATATCAAGAGCCTGACCGTATAATATTTATGGCTCCTGGCGGAAGGTTCCGCTCAAGATTAAGAGGTATAAAGCTTGGTCGGTATGACAGATTTTCAGTAGAACGTAAAAACGGCAGGCTTGTGGCTGTAGTAGTTATCAAAGGAAAAGAAAACGAAATTGAGCTGGACAAAACTGATGTTCATCATAAATATACTGCTGATAGTTTAACTGCTGAATTAGAAGATAAAGTAGGCGTTATAAACGGTATTGTAGGCTTATTTGCCACGGACAAAATTGAAAATGATACAAACGAGATTTGTTATAGAAATTTGGAATTTACGGAAGACGGTATTTTCTTTGGCTCAATTAGGGATTCTGCTCTTGATTTTAATTTAGACGATGATTGGGAGTTAAAAATCGGCAATACAACAGAGCTGGAATTTTCTGACAGTATAATTGGCAAAGACGATGACGAAAGCAGTTATTTTGATTTAGCTACAACAGTGCTTAAATACTTTAATATTATAAAAGAAGACCCTGACGAAGAAGGCGAAAGCGAAGAAGAGGCCGAAGAAGGCGACAACAAATTTAATTACAGTATTACATTTTTAACTTTCCCGGTTATTCCAGGCTTAGTTTCAGTAGATGCAAAGTTTAATGCCGGAGCAAGTGTAGGATATAAAGTTAAAGGTTCTGTTAACAATATTGTTGGTGCTTTAAAAAATCAGCAGTCTGAAACATTTGGCCTTGACCTTGGTGCAGCAATTACAGGCAGTGCTTATGCAGGACTTAAGGCCGGTATTACGGCTGGTCCGTCATTTTTAATGAATGTAAGTGCCAATATAGGTGCAAAAATAGCATTAACCGGAGGAGATGGCAATAATGTGCTTTCAGCCGGAGTACATACTGAGTTTAAAAAAGGCAGAAAAGGCATGCCGCATTTTGAAAAAGTAGAATTTGATGCTGCAGGAGAGCTTCGTCTTAGAGCTATTGTTGAAGGAAGTATTGATGCCCAAATTTTAGGCTGGGAGAAAACACTTTACAGCTATACTTTCAAGGACTGGGAACTTGCTGCCATTGCGGCTGAAATTAAGGCTACTAAGGAAAACGGACAAAAATGGAGAGCAGAAGGAAGCATGTCTTACAGAGCTCTTGCAGGAAAAGTTAAAGGCGGTCTTGAAAGCGGAGATGACTTGGAAAAAATGTTTGAAAAGAAGGAAGCATCTTATGGTAAAAAGGCCTTTGATGCCAGCCAAAGCTCATTTGAGGATGCCAAAAATATACTTATGGCATACCATGATAAAAGCCAGCCTATGTTTGTAAATTTAAAAGATGTCGGCTCGGGATTTTTAAGCATGAATGATGCCATTAGGGATATTCAGCGCAGGTTCTATGTTCAGCTTCGTACTAATGAAGATGCCATAGCTGTTCAAATGCAGGAAGTAGAGGACTTAAAAAAGGATAAGGACTACAAAAAAGTTGGGGATCAAATACAGAGCAAAATAAATTTACATTCAGGCAATATTACAAAAATTGCTCAATCTTTGGAAAAAATTGAACAAGACCCAAATAAATCAAGTATACCTACAAGTACACCAAGTGCAAATTTAATGGATGCCTATGTTCAAGGCGGCGGCAACAGAAAAGGTTTTGATAAATATTTAAGAGAAAAGTCAAAACGTCAGGCAGTAACTGTTGGTTCACTTATCAGTTATGAAGTAAGCCGAAGAAAAGAACTTACAAGAAAGTCAAATGAGCGAATAGAGCAGATGCGTGCTTTTGCTAAGAGCCTTGGTGTTTCGGACAGTGATACAACGCAAGGAAGTCAGCTTTTAAATAAATATAAGAGTCTTGGCGGTAAAGCCGTAAATAGAGCAGCTTTTACTGATATTTCTGCATTAAGGCAGTATGAAGAAGAAAGACTAAGAGAAAAATACTCAGATGTAAACAGCTATAGAGCTGAAAACTATAGGTCTCACTTAGACAGAATAAGTGAATTGGCAGCTAATTTCCCTGAGATAGTTAAAAACGGTTCAAATGTGCCTAATGCACAGTTTTATAAATATTATGTTGATGTATTAGGTGCAAGACATTTTAAAAATACTCTTGATGCATATTCCAATAGGGATAGGCTTTTGGCTTACGAACGCAGTACATTAAGCCAAAAATTAAATTCAGATACAGAGGGAAAAAGTGCTTTTGAAAAACGTGATGAAATTAGACAGCTTCAAACTTTAGGTGTAAGAGATGAAAACCAGCAGACAAGACTTGAAGAGCTTGTTTCTTCCGGATTAACACAAATGTCCGGTGATAAAAAAGCATATTATATGTCTGCAACTACTGATGACTTAATAGAGGCTTTAAGACAGAATGAAAAGGCAGAAGCTTTAAAATCATTAATTAAAAGAAAAAAAGAAGAAAATAAAAAGAGCAAGAATAAAAAATGGGTTTATGAAGCCATTAAAAGCGAATTAACCATTGATGACCTTATTGAGTATGAGAAAAAACGTATAGCAAATTCTGAAGGCAAAAAGCTTTTAGCTGATAAAAAACAGAAACATGTTTCAAGGCTTGCATTTCTTGAAAGAAAAAAGAGTGAAGCCGAAGCTATTCGAGCAGCAGATCCTCAAAAGAATTCTGAACAGGCAGAAAAAATATTATATGATGCTATACAGCAGTATTTTAATTTTGAAAATAAATCTTTAGGTTCTGTAGGCTTTTTGGATAATGTAATTGAGCTTGCTGAAAAAGGCGATTCATCAGTTCAAAGACTTTTCAGAAGCGAGCAGTGGACACCGGATGAAGGCAAAGAGATTAGTGCCATACGTAAAGAAGGCGGAAGTGTATATGAACAGATAAGGGCTCATGGGATAAAAAGCGGTACTAAAATAGATCACGATCAAAACAGGAATATTTTAAAAGCTTATTTAAAATCAAAGGGCCAAAGAGAATATACATCCGAGGACTTGGATAGGTATTATACATACCAAATCCACAGAGCAACAGCAGCTGATTTCCATTCAAAAAATAAGGCTGACCATATAACGGTTTTAGAGGCTATTGAGAAAATAAATGATTACCCTGAGATGCTTGAAACATACAAAAAAATGGGTAGAGGTAAATCATTTTTGAAGCATGAGCAGAAGGAAGCCGGCAGCTGGGTTACACCTGATATGATTTTGGGCTATGAAAGAAACAGAATGAAGAGTATTTATCAAAAACACTACGACCGTATAGAAGCACTTAAAGCTGCCGAAAACGGAACAGAGGAAGAAAAAGCTCAAGCTGCTAAAGAATATGCCGAAACAGCAGAGAGATTTGATAAAGTGGGTGGCGACATTGCTCTTCAAATTTCACTTAACGACATTATAGCAGCTGAGGAATTGCGTCAGTCAGTTAAAATGTCAATTCATGACAGACGTATTGAAGAACTTTTATCAACAGATGAAAATCTGACTGATGAAGACAAAATACAGGCTTATGACGGTACTCGTTTTGAGCCGGAAAAAGAAGATGTTGAAAGAATATATAATGAGCTTCAAAGTAAAATTATATTCGATCCTAAGTCAATGGCTGAAGAACTTACTTCTTATGAAAAAAAGGAAAAAGAAAATCAGGAAGATATGCAGAAGAAGTGGAAACAGCTTGAAACAGACACTTTGGATAGAATTATGCTTTTAGCTCAGCAGTCGGAACAGTGTTTGAAAGTTATACATGATACTGAGAATGTTATAAATAATCCAAGCTCTGTATTTGAAAATGAAGAGAATACAAAAGACTATATTGAAAACGTACTTGAAAAGACACAAAATGATGTAGTAAATATTCCTGAAGTAATTAAAGATACTGAGTAAAAATTAAACGGAGGAATTAAAATGACAGTTAGAGACGGGTTTATGGCCTTTGCTAAAAAGTATAACCTGCCGCTTCATGAGAAAAACGAAAACGGCAGCGATATTTTATCTTTTTATATAAGCGGTGAAAAAGGAAAATATAATGCCTTTGCCATGTGTATGGAAGAAGAAAGAATGCTGGCATTTTTTGTTGACTGCAACATACGTGTAGAGGCTCAGTACAGAGGGCTTATAAGTGAGTATCTAATGAAAATAAATTATCAGCTTAAAACAGGAAGCTTTCAAATGGACCCAAACACAGGTGACATAAGTGTAAGAACATGTCAGTACATATACGGAAGTGATGATGAGCAAAAGGCATTAATTGAGCAGATAGTCCTTCTTTCCGGTATGATTGCAGATAATTACTGCCATGATATTGTAAAACAACTGCCGTAATATAACATTATTAATTCAATAAAGCCATAACAATAAAGACAGAACCTAAATAAAGGCTCTGTCTTTTATGTTTACTGAATTCTTATATTAATTATTATATTACCATATTTTAACCCTTTTTTCAGGAGAAATATACATTCCGTCTTTTTCTGTAATGCCGAAAGCATCGTAAAATTCACTGAAGTTTGAAACAAGCGGATTTACCCTTGTTCTGCCAAAAGCGTGAACATCGGTATTAGCAATATATTCAGCATATTCCCTTGATGTTACAAAAGAGAACATCTCTCCAAGACTGTAGAAAAGCTCTTTGTAATTAGGGTCTTCCAAATCTGAAGCTATTTCAAGTACACATGAAAGGGCACCTTGGTCGGCTACATTTTCGCTAAGTGTAAGTGTTCCGTTTATGGCTATACCAGGAGCAAATTCGTATCCGTCATAAAGTTCAGCCATTTTATTGCATAATTCAACAAAAGCAGTATAGTCTTCTTCAGTCCACCAGTCGGCTGCGTTGCCGTTTTCATCATACTTTGCTCCATTGTTGTCGAAAGCATGAGTAATTTCGTGGGCAATTACAATTCCGACTGAACCAAGATTATATTCGTATGATTTTTCAGGGTCATATATTGGTTTTTGCAGAAATGCCGCAGGGAATGTAATGTCGTTATAAGACGGGGAGTAAAATGCATTTACTGTAAAAACAGGAGTTGACCATTGAGTTTTATCAACAGGTTCACCTTGACTGTTTGTAATGCTTTCTTTTGAAGCTTTTAATAACGCTACCTTGTTTGAAAAATATGAGCCGCCTTCTTCAACAGATTTAATCTCGACATTGTCAGCAACAGATTCCCATGTGTCTGGATAACCGACTTTAATATACATTGTATCAAGTTTCTTTAAAGCCTGTTCTTTTGTTGTTTCACTCATCCAGTCAAGATTTTTAATACGGTTTTTATAAACAGATATTATATCTTCAACCATATTTGTAATATCTGATTTTGCTTCAGGAGAGAAGTATTTTTCGGCATAAATTTTGCCAACATACTGACTTAAATTGTTTTGCACTGCCAAGTTAGCCATTTCTTCAATGGTGTATGAGCCGTCAATGCCATAAAAATCAGCATTAAATTGATTTATTAAATCAATAAAGTCCTGACTTAAATAAGTGCCGAAATCATTAAATAACTCCAATTTAGCTCTAGCTTTTAAAATATCAATGTTGCTGTTGCTAAAAAGTTTTGCATATTCTTTTGTAATTTCAACATCGTTTACAATGATTTTATCTTCTTTTTTAAGACCTGATGCATTAAGCACTTTTTCCATATCAACATTTGGGAATAAATCTGCTATTTCATCGAATGTAAATGCATTGTTTATTTGGTCAACATCGCTTTCTGCCTCAGGTGAAAGCTGTTTTTCGGAAAGCTGTTTGTCAAAATTAAAAATTTCTTCGGCTGATACGTTGCTTTTATCGCCTAAAAGAGCAAGTCTGTCTTTTATATAATTTAAATAAATTTCTTTTGAGTTTTCATCATCTGATGAATAAAAAGCTTTATCCATTTCCGGATATGCAGTGCCAAAGAATAAGCTTGTTTTTGTAGAATCTGTATAATCTATATCTAAATAAAAGTCCATAAACTGATATGTGCTTGTTTCTTCTTTTAAAACTGACTGCACAGAAATTAAGTCGTCTATACTTTCAGCACTGTCAATTAAATCAAGATAAGGCTTTAAAGGCTCATATCCGGCTTTATTTCTGCCGTCCATATCCATTACAGTTTCGTATAAATCGGCTATTTTCTGTTCCGGTGTTCCTTTTTCATGAGGTTTAGACAAAACTTCGTTTATTATGTCGTTTACCTGATTCATAACTGTGCCTGATATATCATAGGTAAGACCGCCTATTGGCTGTCCCGGTGTAAACTCAAAATTTTCAAGGTATTCTTTATTTACGGCTGCGTAAAAATCATCTTTTTCATTGCTTCCGTAAAGAGTGTACATACGGCTTATAAAGAGTTTCATTTGACCTATTGTAACATGCTCATCAGGTGAAAAAGTGCCTTCTGATGTGCCTGCTACTATTCCGGCGTTAAATACGTCTTCAAGCTCTGTTTTGGCCCAATCCGGTATATCTGTAAATTCTTCTGACGGATATGCCAAAACAGCATTTACTCCTGTAGGAACAGGAATTTCTCCAAAAGCACGTTTTAACATAACAAGGGCTT
Source organism: uncultured Clostridia bacterium (assembly GCA_944384255.1). Classification (GTDB taxonomy): domain Bacteria; phylum Bacillota; class Clostridia; order Lachnospirales; family Anaerotignaceae; genus Neoanaerotignum_A. The sequence continues at coordinate 30,139 of CALWSS010000012.1, read as the reverse complement.
CGGCTCTTGTTACAGGTTCTTCTTCATGAAGCTGGCCGTCACCATAGCCTTTAAGTATATCTGTCTTTTGAACACCCGGGTTATAGTCATCAGCGGCTACAATAAGCATTTGTGCCACTTCACCACGTGTTGCTTCTTCATCATCGGATTTTTCTGTAATACTTTCGGTATTTTCAATGCTATCTGTGCTTTCGGAACTTTCATCCAAAACAGATGTGCTGCTTATATATGCAATAAGTGCCTGTTCACATGTACCATATTCCTTATCAAGGAGTGCTGAGGCTAAAGCAGGATAATCTTCGCTTTCTGATAAATAGTTATTTGTAGCTACTGTATAAATTTTGTTTTCGTCAAGAGCAGTTTGGCCAATTTTGGCTGAAACAATGCTGTTGTTTTCATCAGTTTCAATTTCTATTCCGCTAAACTGTATGTAAGAACCACTGTTATCCGGCCACTGGTACTGATACGGGTCCTCACCTTTAAGAACTGCTTCTTTTTGAACTGAGTAAACATCATTGCATTCTTTGCCTATGGCAAGAGATTTATTTAAAATATCAATTATTTCTTTGCCTGTCAGCTTTTTAGTAACTAAAACATTTCCATAAGGAGAGATACTTATTATATCCTGATATGTAATATCGCCTGAGTCTATGCCGGAACGTATTCCGCCGGCATTTTCAAAAGCTATGTCTGCACCGGTTTGGGCAATATAGCTTTCTGTTACTAATTTGCCTATTTCCTGCTGAGAAACTCTTATATCTTCCCATGAGTATGGGTATTCTTTGTTTGAATAACCTATTGTTTCACTAAGAACAGACTGCTGACGTTCTTCAATTTGTGAAATTTCATTTTCTACGGTTTCATCGCCTGTTTTGTCAGTCAGTGTATCTAAACTGTAAACCGTTTCATCAATGGATGTTACCTGTTTTGTATCAGCATCAACAGTTAAATCCATAACGCCTACGTTGTTGAAGTAATATCCTGCTTCAACAACAGGCACAAGTTTACCTTCACTGTCAGGATAGCTTTCATCCAGAACAATATGTTCATGGCCTGCAATTACGGCGTCAACATCTTTTAAATTAGATACAAAGCCTTCACAGTTGCTTTGATGTGTAAGAGCAATAACTATGTCGCATTTTTCTGTATCTTTTAAATATTCTGCCGTTTGAGCAGCTTTTTCTGATTCTTCTTGGAATTTTAAGCCTTCCAAATTTTCAGAAGGTGTAGATGAATAAAAAGCATCGTCAATTACACCTACAACACCAACTTTTAATTCTGTTCCGTCATCGGCTGTAACGTCTTTTATTAAATAATCATAATCAAAAAATTCTGTTCCGTCGGATTTTATTACATTAGAAGCAAGTATTTTAAATCCGCCTATTTCCTCAAGCTCCTTTAAATGCTCTGCTCCATAGCTCCAGTCATGATTACCCGGGGTAACAGCGTCATAGCCAACTGCTTTCATAAGCTCGGCAATGCTTCTGCCTTGCTCTATTGTGGCAAAAGCCTGACCATGAAAACAGTCACCGGCATCAAGAATTAAGTCAGCACCTTGGTTATCAGCAATTTCCTTTAAAATAGAAAAACCAAGTGTTCCGTCTTCTGTTTCGGTATAGTATCCGTGTATGTCATTGGTATGTACAATTTGTATTGTTGCTGTTTTTTCTTCGGCAAAAGCGCTAAATGGCAGTACGGACAGGCTGACTGAAAGGGCTGTTGCTACAGCAAGAGTTTTGCGTATTAATTTTTTAAATAACATATTTAACCTCCAATTCCTCTGAATATTTAACATTATTTTATTATTGCACATGAGATAAAATACAGATAAAACCGGCTTAAAGAGCAGTTTATTAAATATTTATTCCAGTGTAAAAAATAGAATAATATTACTATATAATTATACAAAAAACAGATTATTACCGTCAATTATTTTCATATATACATTGAAATAATATTCAATCTGTGGTATGAATTTATGCTAATAAAAGTTAGTAATTATATTTAGATTGGGGTTAATAAATTTTACAGGGTGGCCAGTTGTCGTGGTTTATGTCATGGTATGTATTATTGTTCCAATTATATGCTCTGGATTTATAATTAAAAATAATGAATATTATTCTTTTGTTTAAAGTTCTCAAAAGCAGAAAACTATTTTAATTTATAGGCACAAAAAAGCGGTTAAAACTTTTGTTTTAGCCGCTTTGAATTATACATTTTTTAGAGTGTATTAATATATTAATATATGTTAAATCGGAAAGCACATAAAATGCCATAACTTTATTTGGGTAACTAAAAAAAGGAGTTTTAGTCCAAAATGCTTTGGAATATGTGCCTTTTGAACAGATTATTTCGGCATTTTTAATGTTGTCTTTTTAGCATATAATGTAAACAAGAGCCGCTTTGGGATATTTATTTATAAATTTTTTTGCTTTTATTATTTGATAATAAATATCAATGGCAATAAGGAGCATTAATAAAAATGCAATTATTAGAAAAATAATTAATATCTCAGTAAATCCCAATGGTTTTGTTAAAAGCTCTTTAATGATATTAAACATAAAATACCATACCTTTATTTAATTTTCAGCGTATCCTATTGATTTTGAAACAATAAGAGCGGAGTCTTTCATTTTTTCAGCCGCTTTATATATTTCTTCACCGGAAAGCCTTCCGGCAGGAACCGAAATACTTATACCGGCTTTTATTTTGCCAGTATAGTCCCTTAAAGGCACGGCTATACAGCACACATCATCTGATGACTCTCTGTTATCAATAGCATAACCGTTTTTTCTTACCTGTTCTATCTCGTTTAAAAACTTGTCTTTATCATGAATTGATGTTTCTGTAATTCCCATATCTTTTTGTGACTCAAATATTAAAAGAGCATCTTTTGTATCCATTTCGCTTAAATAAAGCTTGCCTATACCGGTACAGTGCAAAGGCTCTCTTTCCCCGATGTTTACATTTGTTATAAGCTTGTGGTTTCCGGATGTTTTATCAGGGAAAAACCTTTTTATAATTACCATATAATTACCGCTTTTAATACCGATATTTATTATCTCGCCGAAATAGTTGCTGAGCTCTTTAAGGTATGAAGATATTTTTTCCGAGTCCATGCCGTTATATTTAGGCACATCGCTTCCTATCTCAAAGGCACCCCAGCCCAGTTTATAAAATATGCCGTCATCGGATTTTTCGACAAAATCATACTCAAGGAATGTGTCTAAAAACCGATGTACAGAGCTTTTGCCAATATTAACGCCTTCGGAAATTTCGTTGAGTGTAAGACCTTTGGCAGAACTATGGTTTTTAAGAAATATTAAAATATCTATAGCTTTTTCTACTGTTTGCACAGGATATTTAGCTTTATAACTTCCTTTTATCATTATTTAATACAAAACCTCCTAACAAAAAGGATAGTTTTATTTTACATGTATTTATGTTTTATGGCAATATGCATTAATTTATTGTTTTATATTTTATTTGACAAAACAGAATAATTGTGATATTTTTATGTCAATAAGACAAATATAGAATGTCATCCTTAATATTAGAATGACTTATGAATAAAGGAGTGGTACAATGAAAAAAGCCATTATTCTTTCACATAAGGACAATGTTGCTACTGTGCTTGAAGATGTTTTTAAAAACGACGATGTTGAAGTAAAAGATTCTGAAAAAAATACAGTTTGTGTTTTAAAGTCATTAGATGATATAAATCGAGGGCATAAAATTGCTGTTAAAGATATTGAAAAAGACAGCCATGTAATGAAGTACGGCCAAATAATAGGCAAAGCATCTATGTTTATACAAAAAGGTGATAGAGTTCATACTCATAATCTTGAAAGTGAAAGAGGAAGGGGTGATTTAATTTGAAAATAAAAATGTATAAGCGACCAAACGGTTCATTTGGTGTAAGAAACAGAATAGCAGTTATACCTACTGTTGCATGTGTAAATCATGTGGCTGAGAAAATAGCTTCTCTTGTTCCTACAGCTGATGCATATACACACCCTTACGGCTGTGACCAGCTGGGATATGACTTGGAGCTTTCATTTAACTGTCTTAAAAAAATGGGAACTCACCCTAATAACGGCGCCGTTTTGGTTTTAGGCCTTTGTTGTGAAGAAATTATACCTAAAAAGCTTTATGAAGAAATAAAAAAAGAACAGCCGAATACAGAACTTTTGGTTATGCAGGAAAACGGCGGAACGGATTACTGTGTAGATTTAGGCGTTAAAATATGTCAAAAGTTTGAAAACATACTTTCATCTCAGAAAAGGGTTGAAACGGATATTTCAAACTTGACTATAGGCGTTGAATGCGGTGGTTCTGATTTTACATCAGGCATAGCTTCAAACCCGGCAGTGGGAGTTTTTACAGACAAAATCTGCTTTTTAGGCGGAAAAGTTGTTTTTGGTGAAACTACCGAGCTTATGGGAGCAGAGGGCATAATAGAAAATCTTTGTGAGAATAAAGAGATTTTTGATTTTATAAAAGGCAGAATTAAGAATGTTGAAGATACTGCCATAAATATGCATGTTGATTTAAGAGGTACTCAGCCTTCACCGGGAAATATAGAAGGCGGCCTTTCTACTATAGAAGAAAAATCTTTAGGCGGAATATGCAAAATAGGCAGTTCAAAAATTGTGGATGCCATAGGTTTTGGCCAAAGCGCTGAAAAAAGCGGTGTTACATTTGTTGATACACCGGGAAATGACATAGCCTGCAGTCTTGGTCTTGGCTGTGCTGGAGCACAGATAATTATATTTACAACAGGCAAGGGAACGCCTATGGGCTTTGCTTGTGCACCGGTAATTAAGGTAACGGCTAATAAAAATATTTATAACATAATGGGTGAGAACTTTGATTTGTGCCTTTCTGATATAGTTGACGGAGAGCTTTCAATAAAAGAAGGCGGCGAAATTGTGTTCAACAAAGTATTGGAAACTGCCGAAGGCACACAGACAGCGGCCGAAAAGCTGGGTCACAGAGAGTTTTCTCTTTATAGAGTTTCACCTATTTTAACATAATTATGGAGGTACTGATATGTTAACAAAATTTGTAATGATTAAACAGAATTATCCTGCTGAAAAAATAAACGATACAGAAAAGGTCGTAAGAGATGCCGTTAATGTTTACAGTGATGAGCTCAGCAAGCTTAAAGGTAAAAAAGTAGGCATAGCAGTTGGAAGCAGGGGCATTAACAAAATAGACCAAGTAGTAAGGTCTATTGTAAGGATAGTTAAAGAAAACGGCGGAAGTCCTGTAATATTTAACGCAATGGGAAGCCATGGCGGCGGAACACCAGAGGGACAAAAAGAAGTTCTTGAGTCTATAGGTATTACAGAAAGCAATGTAGAAGCACCTATTAAGACATGTGCCGAAAGTACATTTTTAGGCATAACTGAAAACGATATTGATGTTTACTGCAATAAACTTGCTCTTAAATTTGATTATGTTATACTGGTAAACAGAATTAAGCCACATACAGATTTTGAGGATGTTACGGAAAGCGGTTTATTTAAACTTATGGCTATAGGCCTTGGAAATCCGGAAGGTGCATCAATAATTCATTCCAATGCTTTAAGAATGGGCTATGGTCCGGCAATACGTGAAGCAGGAAATTTAATGCTTAAAAAACTCCCTGTATTTTTGGCTTTGGCAGTAACTGAAAACTGGAAGCATGAATTAAATTATGTTGAAGCAACACTGCCAGAGAACCTTCTTGAGTTTGAAAAACGTATACTGGCTAAAGTTAAAAAAGAGCTTGTTCATCTTCCGGCAGATGATATTGACTCTCTTATTATTCGTGATGCAGGAAAGAACATATCCGGCACATGTGTAGACACTAAGGTTGTAGGTCGTATAATGATTACAGGACAAAAAGAACCTGAAAAGCCTGACATAAGATCAATAGCCGTTTTAAACTTTACAGATGAATCCCACGGAAACGCAATGGGCCTTGGCATAGTAGATGTTATTACAAAACGTGCCTATGACAAAATAGATATTAATGCTACATCCCTTACAGGTATAACTTCAAAATGTCTTTTACAGGCAAAAATACCGTGTGTGGCTCAAAATGACTATGACGCCATAAAAACAGCTTTTGAATCATCTAAAGTTAAAAATATTGACTCTTTAAAGGCAGCATTTATTCGTGATACAAATTCACTTGAAAAAATGGCTGTATCACTGCCGCTTTATGAGGAGATTAAAAGCAATAAACACATAGAAATAATAAGCGGACCGTTTGTTCTTGAATTTGATAATGAAGGTAATATTGTTAACATGCCTGAGTTTTAATATTAATGAACTTTTGTATAGCTAAATAATAATATATTATAAGGAGTTGAAACCATGTTAAAGAGTCAAAGCATACGTAAATTAGGGCCTGAAATAGACCCTTTATGGATTGGCAGCGGCAAAAGTCTAAGTGATATATCAAAACCTCAGATACTTATTGAATCTACGGCAGGCGACAGCCATCCTGGAAGCAGACATTTGTTTTCTGTTGTTGAATCCATTAAAAATTCAGTGTATGCTTCTCAGGCAGTGCCTTCGGTTTATACTGTTACTGATATGTGTGACGGGGTAGCCACAGGACATTCAGGTATGAATTATTCTCTTGTGTCAAGGAATGTAATAGCCGGCATGGTAGAAATACATGCAAAAGCTTCAGGATTTGACGGCATTGTAGCAGCTTCTACATGTGATAAAGCTGTACCGGGGCATTTAATGGCTCTTTTAAGGCTGGATATTCCGGCTATACATGTTTGTGGCGGTTCAATGGCACCGGGGCCGGCTTTTATCTCTGCCGATACCTGTTATGAAACTAATCTTAGGGTTTCGGAAGGCAAAATGACAAAAGAAGAAGAATTATACTATAAGCGAAATGCATGCCCAAGCTGCGGTGCATGTCAGTATATGGGTACAGCAAGCACTATGCAGTGCATGAGTGAGGCTCTTGGCATGGCTTTGCCGGCAAATGCTCTTGCACCGGCAAACGGAAATATCATTAGTCAAATTGCTGCTGAAGCTGGAGTAAAAATAGCTGAGCTTGTTAATAGGGATTTAAGGCCAAGCAAAATATTGACTAAAAGCTCTTTTGAAAATGCAATAAAAATACATGCGGCAATAGGAGGTTCCACAAATGCTATTTTGCATATTCCGGCAGTGGCAAAAGAGATGGGCATAGATATTACACTTGATGATTTTGAAAGGTTAGCAAAAGGTGTACCTCTTTTAACAAGTATAATGACTGCCGGAAAATGGCCTACCCAGTATTTTTGGTATGCAGGCGGTATACCAAGGATTATAAAGGAGCTTCAAAATATACTTGATATGGATGCTCTTACTGTGACAGGGCATACTGTAGGTGAGAATATGGAGTATCTTGAAAAAATCGGGTATTTCCGTAGAAGTGATGAATACATGGGTAATTTCAATTTAAAGGCTTCAGATATAATAAGGCCTTTTGATTCGCCGGAAGATACCGATAGCGGTGTATCTATACTTAAAGGCAATTTAGCCCCAAACGGTTCAGTTATAAAGCATTATGCTGTTGATAAGAGCATGTATCATTTTGAAGGCACAGCAAAAGTTTTTGAAAACGAAGAAAGTGCAGAAGAAGCCATTTATAACGGCACAATTAAGCCGGGAGATGTGGTTGTAATTCGGTATGTGGGCCAAAAAGCTGCCGGTATGCCGGAAATGCTAAAAGCTACAGATGCCGTTTGCAACAAGGAAGAATTAAACAACAGCTGTGCTCTTATTACAGACGGAAGATTTTCTGGGGCATCACGGGGACCTTGTATCGGTTATATTTCACCGGAAGCAGCAGAAGGCGGAACAATGGCCTATGTTGATGATGGAGACATTATAGAAATAGACATTAATAAAAGAAGTATTAATATTATTGGCTTTAACGGAAAAAAGCGCAGCATAAGTGATATTGATACGGAACTTAAATCAAGACGGGCTAACAGGGAGCATAAAACTTTTAAGCATAAAGGTGTTCTTAAATTCCTTGATTTGGACTGATAATTTTCAATTTGTAATAATCAGATTTAATATAATGTACTTATACGTTTATTTAAGTTGTATAAGTACATTATTTGTTTAAATATGTTATTGTGGTATTATTGAAATATTTGAGAAGGGGTACAAATATGGATTTTATAATATTATTTGAATATATAGGCATGTTTATGTTTGCTTTTTCAGGTGCTGTAGTAGGTAGGGAAGAAGACTTTGATTTTCTCGGTATTGCAATACTTTCAATAACAACTGCCCTTGGCGGAGGCATACTAAGGGATGTTATTGTAAATTCTCAATCACCTTATGCTTTATCAAACTATTTGCCGTATATTGTAATTGCTTTAGGTATGACAACGGCTTTGAAGTTTAAAAAAATACAGGATAATTTTTGGGTAATTGCCCTTGATGCCATAGGCCTTGCTGCTTTTACCGTTTCTGCCGGAATAAATGCCATAAATGCCGGATACAACTGCATAACAGTTATATTCTGCTGTTTTTTGTCAGCTGTTGGTGGAGGAATTATACGGGATATTATGGTTAATCGCAAGCCTTACGTTTTTCAAAAAGACATATATGCAATAACATCTGTTGAAGGAGCACTGATTATATTCTGTTTAAAAGATGTATTCAGCAACGAATTACTAATTTTAATAAGCTTTGTTATTGTTTTTGGAACAAGAATGATGTGTTATATTAAACATATTAGTTTACCGGTTTTCAGCGAAAGTTGATAACTTAATTAGTAAGTATTTACAGAAAAACACCATTTGTAGATGTTTATAAATATTTGTTCAATTTGACGCTATTTATTAACTATGGATAAAATATTGCAGAATTGTTTAATGAATAAATATAAGGCTATGATTTTAAATATGTTGTTTAAATAAAATATAATAAAAGCTCTGAATATTTTATAATTATTATTGATTATATGTTTAGTTGTTAACTGTATTTCAAACTTAACAATATATATTCTTCTGGCGATATAAAATATAGAGTAACACTATTTCAAAACAGTTTAATTTTTATTTAATATTTATTAAACTTAATACTAAAATATTGACATAAGAATAGTTTACAAATAAACTAACAGTAAAAGGTATTGTTATAGAGGGAGGAATTGTTATGGCATATTGCAGAAATTGTGGAGAAAAAATCGACGACGGTACTATTATATGCCCAAAATGCGGTGCAACTCAGTCAAGTACAACAAATGTAAGTGTTAATTATGCTCAAAATGAACAGCAGTCAACTCCGCCTGTAGTTGATAACGGAGGATTCCTTTGGGGTTTGCTTGGATGCTGTATTCCTATTGTAGGCCTTGTGCTTTTCCTTGTTTGGAAAGATACAAAGCCACGTACAGCCAAGGCAGCAGGTATAGGTGCTCTTGTTTCTGTTATTATAGGCGTTTTATGGTATGTTATAATGTTCCTTATAGGAATAGGCGGCTCTATTGCTATGATGTAATATGATTTGCTGGATTTATAAATGGCTGCCTGTTATATTTGGCTGCCACTGTATGGAAAGCAGGTCTTTTCATTTTAAAGGCAGGAAGTTTCCTATTTGTGCCAGATGTTTTGGTGAGCTTATAGGGATTATATTTGGAATTATAATTTATGCTTTTTTCAGTACGTCAGTTTGGGTGTATTTTATTTTAATGATTCCTATGATATTTGACGGCTTTTTACAGTCACTGACTAAGTATGAGAGCAATAATATAAAGCGCTGTATAACTGGTTTTTTATTCGGCTACGGACTAATTACATTATTTATAATTTCATCACTTTGGGTTATGTCCAAAGGATATACTGTTGGTAATAATATTAAATGAAAAACAGTTAAAAAACGCTTGTTTTGCTGATATTACATATTGATTTTTTTTGGCAGGGAATTTAAGTTACCTGCCTTTTTATATTAAACAAAAGTCTTCTTTGATTTTTATAAAAAAGAAGGCTTTTATTTTTATTAATATTTTAGTATAAAGTTTTAGAACATGCATCCGTCGGATGTTATAACTTGGCCGTTTATAAATGATGATTCGTTTCCGGCTAAAAATACGGCCAGATTAGCTATCTCTTCAGGTGTGCCGAAGCGCATAAGTGATATTTCTTCAGTAAGAACTTCTCTTTCTTCAGGTGTGAAACACTGGTTCATTTTTGTGTCAATTACACCACAGGAAATGGCATTTACTCTTATTCCGCTTGGACCTAATTCTTTGGCCATTGCTTTTGTAAATGAATTTACAGCTCCTTTTGTGGCTGAATATACGGCTTCACATGAGGCTCCTCGGTCGCCCCATATAGAAGATATGTTTATTATTATACCGGATTTATGGCTTACCATTTTTGGTACGGCTAAATGACAGCAGTTTAAAACTGATTTTAAGTTAACATCTATAATTCTGTTCCAGTTTTCCGGCTTCATATCTGTAAATAACCCCAAATAGGATATACCGGCATTATTAATCAATATATCTACACTGCCGTAAATTGTTGAAATGGTGTTAAACATATCTGAACATTGTGCATAATCTGAAACATCTGCAAGGTATGAATAAGAATAATAACCCATAGATTTAAGTTCTTCTTGGGTTTTAAGCAGTTCATCTGAGCTGACAGAAGCATTAAGTACAAGATTGCAGCCTTTTTTTGCAAAAGCGTAAGCTATGGCCTTGCCTATTCCACGCGAAGAACCGGTAATCAAAACGGTCTTTCCTTTTAAATCCATAGAATACCCCCTAAGCGTTATACATTTATATTTAGAATAGAAAAAGGATAAAACAGTGAAATTAAAAAAATATTAAGAAATTATATTTATAAAATAACATATCTGCATTGATTTTTCAACACAAAATGTATATTTCATGAATTGAAAAAATATGCTTTATGTATTAAAAATTTTAAATTAAAAAATTCAATAAAAAAACTTAGCGTTTTAAAATTATGTTTCAAAACGCTAAGTTATAAGACAAAATATTTAGTTCAGATAAAATTATTTCTCTGATTCAAGCCATTCTTTAAGGTCGTTATAAATACAGCTGAAAATTCTGTCAGCGTTTCCTTCACCGGCAAAGCTGTTGTGTGGTGTTATTATAAGTCTTTCAATATCCCAAAGTTTGCTGTCGGCAGGAAGAGGCTCCTGTTCAAATACGTCAACGGCTGCACCAAGAAGTTTGCCTTCTTCAAGTGTTTCAAGAAGTGCCTGTGTATCTACAACCGGTCCTCTTGTTACATTTACAAATACTGCTTTATCTTTCATTGCGTCAAAGCATTTTTTATCGATAAGATGACGTGTGTTTTCAAAAAGAGGTATGCAGTTTACTACAATATCAGCTTTTGCAATTTCATCATACATGTCATCCATTGTATGGACTTCGTCAAAATATCCGTTATTCTTAGGAAATGGGTCTACACCTGAAATAACAGTTTCAAATCCTTTAAATCTCTGAGCACAGTGTGAACCTATAGAGCCTGTACCTAATATACATACTCTTTTTCCTATAAGCTCTAAAAGATTCCAGTCACACTGCCAAACATGCTCCATCTGCTGTTTTCTTAACTTAAATGCACTTTTATAGATTTCCAAAACAACACCTATAACATATTCTGAAATAGGGGCACTGTGAACACCTGGGCAGTTCTTTAAAATAATTCCATTATCTTTAAGATACTGTATAGGCATCTGGTCGATTCCTGTAGATGTAGTATGAACGAATTTTAATGATTTGAATTTTGTAATGTCGTTATAGTCAAAAAACTTGAAGCAAACAACAGCGTCAATGTCAGAAAAATCCATATCATAACTCTGCTGGTCTGCACCGTCAAGATATATTACATCTAAATCAAGATTATTGAGGCTGTCAAACTGCTCTTGAGTAAAACTGTGTTTATTGGCAAAAAGAAGTTTCTTTTTCATTATTGTAATCTCCCTTAATTTAGTTAAATTAAACTGTGCCGTTTATCATATCGCATGTAAGTTTACCTACTATTTCGGCACCCTTAACTATTTCTTCATCAGTAGCTGTAGCATAGCACATACGAATCATGTGTGAAGGTTTGCTTCCGTCAATTGCAAAGCCTGAACCCGGAACACATACAACGCCTCTGTCTATGCCTTTCCATGTGAAGTCAACAGCATCTACTGTTTCCGGCATAAACATCATAATAAACATACCGCCTGTAGGCTGGCTTAATCTGCATGATGGATGCATGTATTTTTTAAGAGTTTCAACAATAAGTGATGATTTTCTGCGGTATTCTTCCTGAGCTTTCTTTATATGAGCTTCATAATCTGTTTTTGTCATAACACCCCATGCAACATACTGACCAAGTGTATTGCTGTGTACGTCTGTGCACTGTTTGCATACGTTAACGTATTTTCCGAATTCTTTTTTAACTACAAGATAACCAAGACGGAATGAAGGAGCTATTACTTTTGAAAGAGAACTTGTATAGAAAACACGTCCTTCAGTATCGTATGATTTAATAGGATTAACTGTTTCGCCTGCAAAACGAAGTTCAGCGTATGGGTCATCCTCGAAAATAATTACATCATATTTGCATGCAAGGTCGTAAAGTTTTTTACGTTTTTCAGCAACTGTAGAAAATCCTGTAGGATTCTGGAAGGATGGAATTGTGTATATAAGTTTAACTTTAGGGTTAGTTTTTAAAACTTCCTCTACAGCGTCAACATCAATACCTGAATCATCAATAGGTACTCCTATAAGGTCTGCCTCATAAGCACGGAAAATATTGTACATACTTGCATAAGAAGGCTCTTCTGTTATTACGGCATCGCCTTTTTCAAGCCAGATTTTAGATACAACATCAGCAGCCTGTGTTCCACCGCTTACAATATATAAGTCGTTCATTTCAAAATCAAAGCCGTATTTTTTTGCAAGACGCTCTTTAAGGCATTCTACAAGAGGAGGGAAACCCTGAACTGCACCGTACATAAGAAGTGATTCAACATGTTCGCTTTCAAGAGCTTCAGTGAAGAATCTTTTCATTTCCTCAATAGGGTATGTAGCAGGAGCCGGATTTCCGTTAGCAAAAGTAATTAACCCCGGTTTAAGTGCAGCTTCAGCAAACTGTCTGATAACTGAACCTTCGATGTGATTCATACGATCTGCAACAGCAATTTTCATATAACATTCCTCCAATAAAAATATAATATAAAAAATAAATTTAATTTAAATAATAAAAAAAGGACATTCAAACACAGTTACCCTGTGAATGAACGCCCTTGTTCATTAATAGGATATTACAAAAGAATTTTGATTTCAAATGTTTTTTTTAAAAATTATTAATAAATATACTGTGATTTTATTGTATAAGATTAAATAAATATTTTAAATTCAAACAAAAATTGTATAAAATATATAAATAATGTATAAAATTACAACGATTTTAAGCTATTATGTTACATGTTGCTGACATAAAGCTTTGAATTTTGTTTTTATTTTTAAATTATGCTGAATTTTGATTTTTATGCTTTTTACTTTCCTTAAATGCTGAAATATGAAATTAAACTTTATAAATAATGAAAAATTAAAAGAATACAGTATGATTAAGTTTTATTTTATCATTGTTTATAAATATAATCATGCAGCACGTCTTATGAAAGCCATTGTTTTTCTTTATATTAATTATAATATTGTTTTTTGTAATTTATGAATATTAAAATAAAATGTCAGATTTTAAGTAAATTTATTAAAAGTTTATAACTGTATAATTCACTTTTAATTTTTATGCGTTTATAGTATAATGTTTTTATTAAGCATAAAAAGTTTTATTGTACAGTCAGTTTTATATAAATATAATAAATTTTCTCAGTTTTGGAGTTGATGTCATGAATGAAATTAATACAAAAGAACTTAGTATTTTTGAAATGTTTTCTATAGGTTGGGCACTCTTTAGGGATAATTTTATTCAATTTTTTAAGATTACGGTCATTCTTGGCCTGCCTTTAAGTGTATTGCTTTCTTTTGCAGATAATATTTTAATCAAAATAATTTCTAATGGTGATATTGCTTCAGTTATAACGGGAAGCGCTCAAATGCTTGAAAGTTTAAGCACTGAGCAGTTGTTAACCGTATCGGCGCTTATGCTTATATCTATGTTTATACAGGCTTTAATTTATCCTTTAGTTACAATAGCTGTTGCAGATGCTGCCAGAGACAGTTTAAGCGGACGTGCAGTTGATGTAAAAAAATCTGTATTAAATGCTCTTTCAAAGGGCACTGTTGTTATGGCATCTGCATTTATTTATTGGGCTGCTGTAGTAATCGGATTGATGTTTTTTATTATACCGGGAATATTTTTGATTGTTTTATGGTATTTTTACGAGTATGCAATTATTTTTGATGATGCAAGTATTATGGGCTCATTTAAAATGAGCAGAGATTTAGTTAAAGGCAAATGGTTTAAAACTGCGTTTTATATATTAATAATAAGCATTGTAAACGGATTAATAACAAGAACGTTAACATTTTTTATAGGTGCTCTTCAGTTATTTTTTATTGGTGATATATTGTTTATGGTTATTTTGTTTTTCTTATATACATTTATAATAAGTGTTATTACGGTTTTTTATCTCAACAGAAAAGCGCTTTATATAAAAAATGAAAACAAAAATAATATGTATTTATGATACATTTTATTATAAATACTGGGAGGGAATAAAATGTCAGTCGGTATAAAAAAATATAATGAAAAGGATTTTAAATATTTAAGGCTTCTTTCAAAGAAATATCCTAATATAAACAGTGCCAGTACAGAGATTATAAATCTTCAGGCTATACTAAATCTGCCAAAAGGTACGGAACACTTTGTAAGTGATATACACGGAGAATATGATTCTTTCAACCATGTACTTAAAAATGCCTCAGGAGTTATTAAAAACCAGATTACTGCTATATTCGGTTCTTCTTTAAGAGAAAGTGAGAAAAAAGCTCTTGCTACTTTAATTTATTATCCAGAGCAAAAACTGGAAATAATCAGAGAAAGCGAAGAAGATATGGCCGACTGGTACAGGATAACTCTCCACAGGCTTGTTAAAATATGTAAGGTAATGAGCTCAAAATATACTCGTTCTAAGGTAAGAAAGGCTCTGCCTCAAGAATTTTCTTATATACTTGAAGAGCTTATACATGAAGACGGAACAGGAGCCGACAAACAGCTTTATTATAAAGAAATTATAGAAACAATAATCAGCCTTGACCAAGCCGACAGATTTATAATTTCAATTTCAAACCTTATACAGCGCCTTGCTATAGATCAGCTTCATGTTATAGGTGATATTTACGACAGAGGTCCTAAAGCAGCAAAAATAATGGACCTTTTGGACAGCTATCACAGTGTGGATATTCAGTGGGGAAATCACGATATTTCATGGATGGGTGCAGCGGCAGGCTGTCAGGCACTTATATGCAATGTAGTTAGGATATGTGCACGTTATGCTAACCTTGATACCATTGATGAGGATTACGGTATTAACCTTATTCCTCTTGTTACATTTGCAGCCCAGCAGTATGCCGATGACCCTTGTGTGCAGTTTATGCCTAAGCTTTCGGAAGAGGATGTATTAAGTGACAGCGATGTAATGCTTATTGCAAAAGTACATAAAGCAATTTCTATAATGCAGTTTAAAGCTGAAGGCCAGATTATAATGCGTCATCCTGAATATAAAATGGAAAGCAGACAGCTTTTAGGCACTATAGATAAAGAAAAAGGCACAGTTAAAGTAGAAGGTGTTGAGTATCCGCTTAACGATACTAATTTCCCAACACTTGACCCTCAAAATCCGTATGCCTTTACACCGGAAGAAGAATTTGTTATGAACAGAATTAAGTCTTCTTTTGTAAACAGTGAAAAACTTCAAAAGCATATAAGTATGCTCTACAGCCACGGCAGTTTATACAAGAAGTTCAATACAAACCTTATGTTCCATGGCTGTATTCCTATGGAAGATGACGGCTCACTTAAAAAAGTCCTTGTTGATGGTGAGTATTTAAGCGGAAAAGAGTTATTTGATGCCGTAGACAGAACTGTTAGAGAAGGCTACTTTAATAAACCACATTCCGAAAGAAAACGTGAATGCATGGACTATATTTGGTATTTGTGGTGTGGTGAAAATTCTCCTCTTTTCGGCAAAAAGAAAATGGCTACATTTGAAAGATACTTTATAGACGATAAAACAACACACAAAGAAGAAAGATGTCCATATTACAAGTATAGGGATAAAGAAGAGATATGCCGTATGATACTTGAAAACTTTGGTATGGACCCTGAAAACTCACACATAATTAACGGACATGTTCCTGTTAAAGTTTCAAAAGGAGAAAGCCCTATTAAGGCAGAAGGCAGATTGTTTGTAATAGACGGCGGCTTTGCTAAGGCATATCAGAAGGAAACAGGTATTGCCGGCTATACACTTATTTATAATTCACACGGTCTTGTTCTTGTTTCCCATGAGCCTTTTGAGTCGCTGGACAAAGCAATAGCAGAAGAAAAAGACATCCACTCGTCAACAGTAGCCCTTCAGTA
Source organism: uncultured Clostridia bacterium (assembly GCA_944384255.1). Taxonomy (GTDB): domain Bacteria; phylum Bacillota; class Clostridia; order Lachnospirales; family Anaerotignaceae; genus Neoanaerotignum_A. The sequence goes on along the minus strand of CALWSS010000012.1, from coordinate 13,547 downwards.
TTCACATGAAAGAATACGAATTATGAATACTGATATAGGTGCTGAGCTTCAGGCAAGCATTGATGAGCTTACGGAACTTTTGGATGCATATCATAAAGGTATTATTAAAGAGAGCAAATAATATGCATAACTATAAAATAGAAATACAATATGACGGAACAAACTATAACGGCTGGCAGAAACAGGCTTCAAAGTCCAACACAATTCAGTGGCGGTTTGAAAGGATAGTTTCACAGCTTAATGGTGAGGAAACACAGGTTATAGGAAGCGGCAGAACAGATGCCGGAGTACATGCTTTTGGGCAGGTAGCAAACTTCTATTTAAAAGAAAAGCTTGACGAAAAATATGTTAAGGATTATATAAATAAATATTTGCCAAGTGATATTGCCGTTACGGATATTTCTCTTGTTCCTGAAAGATTTCACAGCAGATATAACGCCAAGAAAAAGACGTATATATACAGAATATTAAATGACTTACAGTCCAACGTATTTGAAAGCCGGTATGTTTTTAAGTATCCAAATAAACTTGATATTGATAAAATGAAAAAAGCCGCAGATATGCTTACAGGAAGGCATGACTTTATGGCATTTTGTGCCAATAAAAGAATGAAGAAGTCAACTGTAAGAACAGTTTATTCCATAGATATAAGTAAAATTGACAAAGAAATACAGATTAAGTTTGTAGGCGACGGCTTTCTATACAACATGGTTAGGATAATGGCAGGAACTATTTTACAATGCGGCACAGGTGAGTTTGATTATACTAAAATACCGTTTGTTTTGGAAACCCGAGATAGACAAAATGCCGGCATTACACTGCCGCCTTGCGGTCTTGTGCTAAAAAGTGTTGAGTACTGAGTTTATGGTATTGACATATACTGCTTATGCAGTATAATGTAGGTAGACAAAGACGTTTCCTTTTTTGGAGACGTCTTTTTGCTTTTTTAGTCTATAACTATAGTATTATTTAACGGAGGTATTGTTGTGAGTAATACAAAAGACGATATAAGAATGTTAATAGGTGAAAATGATGTTAAGTTTATAAGGCTCCAGTTTACGGATATGTTTGGAGCACTTAAAAATATAGCAGTTACTGTAAGCCAGCTTGAAAAGGTGCTTGACGGACGTTGTATGTTTGACGGCTCAGCTATTGACGGTTTTGTAAGAATAGAGGAGTCTGACATGTACCTTAAGCCAGACCTTGATACGTTTGCTATTTTCCCGTGGCGCCCTCAGCATGGTAAGGTGGCAAGGTTTATTTGTGACCTTCTTAATGCCGACGGAACTCCTTTTATAGGTTCACCAAGGTATGTGCTTAAGAAGGCTCTTGAAAAGGCTAAAAACATGGGATACGTATTTAATGTTGGTCCTGAGTGTGAATTCTTCCTTTTTCAGACTGACGACAGCGGTGAGCCTATTATTAAACCGCATGATAGAGGTTCTTATTTTGATTTGGGTCCTGTAGACAGAGGCGAAAATACAAGGCGTGAAATCTGCCTTACTCTTGAAGATATGGGCTACGAAATAGAATCAAGCCACCATGAGCAGGCTTTTGGGCAGCATGAGGTTGATTTTAAGTATACAGATGCTTTAACAGCGGCAGATAATATAGTAACTCTTAAGCTTGTTGTTAAGACTATAGCTCAAAGAAACGGTGTATTTGCTTCATTTATGCCTAAGCCATTAAACGGCCAGAGCGGTTCGGGAATGCATATTAATATCTCCCTTTCAAAAGACGGAAAAGATATTTTCTGTGATGAAAATGATGAACGTAAAATAGGTATGAGCAAAACGGCTTATCAGTTTTTAGCCGGTGTTTTATACCACATGAAAGGTCTTTCGCTAATTACAAACCCTATTGTAAATTCTTACAAAAGATTAAATACAGGCTTTGAAGCGCCTTCTTATATTGCATGGTCTGTTGCCAACAGAAGCCCTCTTATAAGAATACCTTCCGGCCGTGGTGAAAGTACAAGAATTGAGCTTAGAAATCCGGATGTGTCTGTAAATCCGTATTTGGCATTTGCTGCTATACTGTGTGCCGGTCTTGACGGAATAGAAAAAAATATGACGGCTCCTGACTGTGTAAACGGAAATATTTATGAAATGACTGATAAACAGAGAGCGGAATTAGGTATAAGCAGACTGCCTGAAACATTAGGTGAAGCCATAAAGGAGTTTGAAAAAGATGATGTTATCAAACAGGCTCTTGGAATAGATGTATATAATAAGTATTTAATGGCAAAAAAAGAAGAGTGGAAAGATTACTGCAACACTGTTAACCGCTGGGAGATTGACAAATATCTTAATATTTACTAATTGGCTGCCGGTGTGGAGTGGTTTTAATGGATAATGTGATTATCGGGTTTACTGACAGAAAAAAAGGCGAGGCCGTTAAGGATATTGTTACAGCAAACGGTCTGTATAATGTTTTTATATGCACCAACGGCGATGAAGTCATAAGGGCGGCTAATGAAAGTGCCGGAGGCATTGTTATATGCGGCTATAAAGTAGCTCATATGCTGCATACTGATATATACGAAATGCTGCCTGACACATTTGGTATGCTTGTTTTGTTATCAAGAAAACAGGCTGACTTGGTGGATAATGAGGATATATTTTCATTGGTCCTTCCGGTTACTAAAGTTGATGTTATAAAAACTGTAAACATGATTTTAAATTATGTTAACGAGCTTCACCTAAGTTCTGACGAAAAAAATAAAGAAAGCCATAAAGGTTTTAGAACATCTGAGGATGATATTATAATAGAGCGTGCAAAGCTGTATTTAATGAATAAATACAAAGTAACTGAAGAAGCGGCTCACAGGTTTTTGCAGAAAAGCAGTATGAACCATGGCATGAAAATGGTTGACACTGCAAGAAATATACTTAACGGATAAAAATAATTTATTAAAGGCTCTCAATATATTTTTAAAGAGGGCCTTTTAATATTGATTAAATAAAAAATGCATAAATGAATATTTAAAATTTTTATATATTATTAAATTTAAAAATATTAAGATTTATTTTATTATTAATAATAAAAAGTTCTGTTTTATGAAATGATATATGTTTAAGTTTTCAAATTAGAAAGTATTTTGATAAATATACTTGTGTATTATACTTGAATTATACATTCTTTAATTTAAGCTTTTTAAATTTATTTTATTTCCGAAAATGTAAACAAAAATTTATATTTAATTTATGGCATTTATCCATTAAATTTAATTATTAAACTAAAATTAATTTCATTTGAATATATTTTTTTAATACTATTGTTGTGCTTTTTGTAAAAAACTGTTATAATTTCATAGTATAATTTGTTTTTGAATATAATTTTTATATATGTGAAGAAACGATTATATAATCCTAAGCATATTAAGCAATCTGGCGGAATATTTATAATTGTAAATTACACAGCCATGCTTAAAGGGGAGAAAAACTTATGGATAATGTTAACGAGAATAACAGGATAGAAATTTCAGGACGTATAGAGTCCGACTGTGTTTTCAGCCACAAAATATATGGCGAAGGATTTTATAATTTTAATTTAGCCGTAAAAAGGCTAAGCGGCAGTGAGGATATTATACCTATAACTATTTCGGAAAGGCTCTTTGACAAAAGTGACATATTAGTCGGTAGAAATGTAAAAATTGACGGCCAAGTAAGAAGTTATAATAATTGCTCCGGGCCTAAAAGCAAGCTTATTATATCGGTTTTTGCCAGAGAACTGTTTTATGATAAAAGCGAAAATGATAATAAAATAGAAATAAACGGGTTTATTTGCCGTGAGCCTGTATACCGTGTTACGCCTATGGGTCGTGAAATTACTGATTTACTTGTTGCCGTAAACAGAGCATACAACAAATCGGATTACATACCATGTATTGTATGGGGAAGGAATGCAAGATTTGCCGGAAGACTTGCTGTGGGAGATAATATTAAAATTACCGGAAGAATTCAAAGCAGAAAGTATCAGAAAAGAACACCTGACGGTGTTGAAGAAAAAACAGCTTATGAAATTTCGGTATCAAGAATAGAAAAAGTGTCAACTGCTGACAATGCAGAATAAATAATTATTTTGTGATAATCTGTCGTTATTTCATTGACAAGAACGTGTTTATGATATATTATTTCTTAGGCGCAATTTTAGCCTTGGAGGTATTGACATGAGAAAAGGAAACGTGTTTTTGTATTACGGCGAAGGCAGAGGAAAGACAACCCTTGCTATTGGTCAGGGAATGAGAGCCATAGGTGAGTATTGTTCTGTTGTTATGGTGCAGTTTTTGGATTACAACCACAACAAGGAATATATTCCGCTTAAAAAACTTGAGCCGGAATTCAGAGCTTTCAGGTTTGAAAAACAGAGAGAAAGCTATCTTGATGCCGATAAAGGCGAGCTTTCAAATGAAATAAATCTTGCTTATAACTTCAGCAGAAAAATAATTGAAACCGGCGAATGTGACATGCTTATTCTTGACGGAATAACTGATGCCGTTGATGCTGGATTTATAACATCAAAAGATATTGTTGAACTGATTAATAAAAGAAACAATAATATGGATATTATAGTTACCGGAAGCCATAAATATGATGATATAGCCCAGTGTGCCGACTATGTTTACAGTATAAACATAGAAAAAAAATAAACATATTCAGTTTATAAGCTCATGTATTAAACATAGGCTTGTCAATACAGTGATATAAAAAATTATAAGAAATATTAAATGAACCTGATTAAGTTTGCTTTAAGTAAATTAATTCAGGTTCGTTTTTTATATTTTATTGAGGACTAATATTAATAACTGAGATATGAAGTAGTATTAATATATAAACATATTTCAGTAAAAAAATTAAGCCATAAATTTATTGTTTATAAAATCTATAAGTTTTTCAGTTTGGTTGCTTTTAATAATATAAAAACCTCTGCTTTATATTTTATATAAAACAGAGGCTTTTGTTGTTTATGAATTATTCAAGAACTTCTTTCATTGTGTAAAATCCCGCTGGTTTTCCTGCAAGGAATTTAGCGGCTTTAACAGCACCTACAGCAAATATTTCTTTACTTAAAGCTGAGTGGCTGAGAGTTATTATTTCATCTTTTCCGGCAAATATAACGTCATGCTCACCAACTATTGTGCCGCCTCTTATAGCACTTATGCCAAGCTGGTCACGGGTACGTTTTTCCCTAACTTGTGAACGGTCGTATACATAGTTAAGCTTTCCGTCAAGAGCTTCGTTTATAGAGTCAGCAATGGCAATAGCTGTGCCGCTTGGTGCATCTATTTTCTGATTATGGTGTTTTTCAAGAATTTCAATATCAAATCCTGAGTCATAAAGAGCTTCAGCAGCTTTTTTAACAAGATTCATAATAAGGTTTACACCAACTGACATGTTGGCTGATTTAAGTATTGCAACAGACTTTGAAGCTTCTTTTACTTTATTATTAAGCTCATCAGAAAAACCTGTTGTGCATAAAACAGCAGGAGTTCCTGTCTTTACGCAGTAATCAAGAAGGGCAGGTATAGCGGAAGCTGTTGAAAAATCTATTATAACATCGCCTTTTACTGTGCACTCATCGACTGAATGGAATACAGGATAATCTGCCTGTATATCTCTTGGGTCTATACCGGCTGCTACTGTTAATTGGCTGTCTTCTTTTACAAGGCCTTCTACGACTTTTCCCATTTTGCCGCCGCAGCCGTGAATTATAACATTTATCATAATTAAAAACCTCTTTTCCATATTTTATTTAATTTAAAAATGGCGCAGAATTTGTTTTCCGCGCCGTTTAAAGTTTAATTAACCTATGTAATTAAATAAGGTTGTGTTTTTTAAGTTCAGCTTTAAGAACCTCAAGGTTAGCGCTCTCCATGTCGTATAAAGGAGCTTTAAGAATGCCGGCATTCATACCCATAAGATTGCATGCTGTCTTTACTGGTATTGGGTTTGTTTCAATAAATAATGCATTTGCTAATGCAAGAGTATTTAAGAAAATCTCTCTTGCACCTGCTACATCGTTAGCAAAGAATTTCTCACACATTTCGTGAACTTCTTTAGGCATAACATTTGCAAGAACTGATATAACGCCTTTTCCGCCTAATGAAAGTATAGGGAGTGTCTGGTCGTCATTGCCTGAATAAATATCTATATCGCAGGATTCGGCAATTTTAGCAATCTGTGAAAGGTCGCCGCTTGCTTCTTTAATAGCAACAATGTTTTTAACTTTAGCAAGTTCTTTAACTGTTGCAGGAGTAATGTTCATACCTGTACGGCCTGCTACACTGTAAACAATAATAGGAATATTAACGCTTTCAGCTATTGCTGTATAGTGCTTAATAAGACCTTTCTGTGTTGTTTTGTTGTAGTAAGGTGTAACAATAAGAAGGGCGTCTGAACCAGCTTTTTCAGCTTCTTTAGCAAGCTCGATTGCATGAGCTGTGTCGTTGCTTCCGGCACCTGCTATAACAGGAACTCTCTTATTTACAACATCAACACAGTATTTAATAAGTTTAATCTGTTCTGCATCGTCGATAGTTGAAGCCTCGCCTGTTGTGCCTGCTACAACAATACCGTCTGTACCGGCGGCAATCTGAGATTCTACCATGTTTTTAAATGCTTCGTAATTAATTGAACCATCATTGTTAAATGGTGTGATAATGGCTACTGCTGAGCCTGTGAAAATTGACATTTACTTTTCCTCCTTTTAAACCATTAATTAAGTGAGTTTACAATAAGCTGTGCTATCTGAACGGCGTTTGTTGCTGCGCCTTTTCTTATGTTATCGGCTACAACCCAAATGTTAATACCGTTTTCAACACTCTCGTCACGGCGGATTCTGCCGACAAATACTTCGTCTTTTCCTGCTGCTTCAATAGCAAGAGGGTATTCGTTGTTAGCAGGGTTATCTTTTACAATAACACCTGGAGCCTTTGAAAGAATTTCTCTAACTTCGTTAATGTCAACTGGATTTTCAAACTCTACATTTATAGATTCGCTGTGGCTGTTAAATACAGGTACACGAACGGTTGTTGCTGTAACACGCATATCCGGATGATGAAGTATTTTTCTTGTTTCCCAAATCATTTTCATTTCTTCTTTAGTATATCCGTTATCAAGGAAAACGTCTATATGAGGAAGACAGTTATTTGCTATAGGATGAGGGAACTTTTTAGGTGCTTCGCCTTTAAGACCGTTTTCAAGGTCTTTCCAGCCTGCAACACCTGCCCCTGAAACTGCCTGATATGTAGAGTAAACAACTCTTTTAATTTTATATTTATCGTCTAATGGTTTTAAAACAACCATTGCCTGAATAGTAGAGCAGTTAGGGTTAGCTATAATGCCGCTGTTCCACTTAATATCCTCTGGGTTAACCTCAGGCACTACAAGAGGAACCTTAGGGTCCTGTCTCCACTGAGCTGAGTTATCAACTACTATACAGCCATGTTCTGCGGCAATAGGTGCAAATTTTGCACTTGTGCTTCCGCCGGCTGAAAAAAGAGCTATATCAATAGGTTTGTCAAAAGAATGTTCTGTAAGCTCCTCAACTGTATATTCCTTACCCATAAAAGTAAGCTTGCTTCCTGCTGAACGAGCTGAAGCCATTACATAAAAATTATCAATTGGAAGATTTCTTTCTTCAAGAACCTTAAGGAAGGTTCTTCCTACCATACCTGTTGCGCCTACAACAGCGAGATTTACCTTTCTCATTTTAAATAATCACTCCTGTGTAAAATTGATATTCAGGCAATAAAAAAGCCTGTACACACCACCAAATAAATCATAGTCGGTGCAATACGGCTGCCAAGCAAATGATATATTCAGTAGCACTCCATCTTAAAAGATGACAGTCGGCAAGCTGTTAACTTACCGCCCAGAAAGCGAATACCGCCTAACGCTTCCTTCGGCGTTTGCCCCTTTTGCTGAATTATTAACCGCTTGCGGATAAAAGCGTAAATGCAGTTACTGATGGAAAACGCGCCTCTACTTTCAATTAAAATCATATTAGCACCAAAAGCAGTTCATGTCAAATATTTTAATGAATAATATAGATACTTTTAGGCAGACTATAAAAAGCAGAAGTTTTATAAGGAGGCAGTTATTATGGATAAGAAAGAAATTGATAAAATAGAAGCAAAAAAAATTAAAGCCGAGAAAGAAAAACTTAAACTTGAAATGGCAAAAGAGATTGGGCTTTTTGATAAAATAAAAGAGCAGGGATGGAAAAGCCTTACATCACGTGAAAGCGGAAAATTAGGCGGAAAAATATCGGCTAAAATAAAGTGTAAAAACAAAGAAAAAAAATAATAAAAAAATTTTAAATTTTTTGTTGACAAATTACGGCGATAGTAGTATTATATAACACGTGCTCGACAGAAAACAAAAAGCACGGAACTGAATACTATGTGGAGAGGTGTCCGAGTGGTTTAAGGAGCTGGTCTTGAAAACCAGTGATTCCGAAAGGGACCGTGGGTTCGAATCCCACCCTCTCCGCCATTTTTATGTTATGGAGTAAAGCATTTGGAGAAGTACCCAAGTGGTTGAAGGGGCTCCCCTGGAAAGGGAGTAGGTCGTTAATAGCGGCGCGTGGGTTCAAATCCCACTTTCTCCGTTTTATGTTGATTTTTGCAGGTTGTTGTGGTAAAATTAATATCGCTGATAATCCTCGATAGCTCAGCGGTAGAGCAACCGGCTGTTAACCGGTGGGTCGTAGGTTCGAATCCTACTCGGGGAGTTTAATAAAGGGGTATAGTTCAGTTGGTAGAACGTTGGTCTCCAAAACCAAATGTCGAGGGTTCGAGTCCTTCTGCCCCTGTTTTAAAAGGTGTTTAAAGTTATTAAGTATAGCTTTAGGCACCTTTTTAGTTTTTAAATATTTTAAAGTAATACTAACAGTTATTTAAACCGGTTTTTTATTAGATTATTTAAGCATATAAATATTTTTGTTTATTTCATTTTAAAATATAATCAATAATATTAAAACTGCCTTTAATATAAGGCAGTTTTTGTGTGAAATTAATTATGATTTTATTTCAGTAATTCTCAAGAGCATATTTTAAGTCTGCAATAATGTCTTTTGCACTTTCAAGTCCTACACTCATTCTGAAAAATCCATTTTGAAATTCCAAAGGATAGTTTTTTATTTTTGCATCACTTTTTGAAGTATGAACAATAAGTGTGTCAGTATCGCCTAATGAAAGGGCATAAGTTATTAGCTTTAGCTTATTTAAAAACTCTTTTTGTTTTAAATCATCACCTTTTATGCCAAAGCAGAGCATACCGGAAAAACCACTCATCTGTTTTAAAGCCAATTTGTGCTGAGGATGACTTTCAAGGCCAGGATAGTAAACAAATGTTACATTGTTTTGGTTTTGAAGAAATTCTGCAATTTCCATAGCGTTATTGCTGTGTTTTTCCATTCTTAAAGGAAGTGTCATAAGGCCTCTGTCTATTATCCATGCATTAAATGGACTTATAATTCCGCCTGTATTAATCATGGCGCCAAGCTTTATTTTTTCTATTATTTCTTTTGTTGAGCAGACACATCCACCCATAGCGTCACCATGGCCGTTTATGTATTTAGTCATGCTGTGTATGCTTATATCTGCACCTAAATCAAGAGATTTTTGATATATAGGACTTGCAAATGTTCCGTCTACAGATAAAAGTATGTTATGTTCTTTTGCCAATTTTGAAATTTCGGATATGTCGCTTATGCCTGTGGTAGGATTTCCGGGAGTTTCAACATGTATAAGCTTTGTGTTATGTTTTATGTGTTCTTTAATTTCGTTGATATTTGTTGTATCTACAAAATCAGCTTCTATTTTATATCTTTCTGTCAGCATTCCACCAAAAAGTTTGTTAACGGCAGCATAGCATACCTTTGAACAAATTACATGAGAGCCTGTAGGCAGAAATGTCCAAAAAACGGCTGATAAAGCAGCTACACCGCTGGCAAAAAGGGCACAGTCTTGAGCATGTTCTATGGCTGCCATTTTTTCCTCAAGGGAAAATTGATTATCCGAACCGTTTCTTGTGTATATTCCATGGCCGACACCACTCCAATTAGGCTCCTCATCTTTTGGCAGATGATATATGTTTGACAAAACAATAGGCTCACGTACAGGTGTGCCTGCCTTATGGTTTTTGTTTGCACCATGTATACATAAAGTATCTACATCAAAAGAAGTATTTTCAGTCATTTTATGCACCAGCTTTCTGTTTAATTTATATTATTTATTTAACTAAAATTGTATATATTTTTCTTATTTTTTCTATACAATTTTGTTTTATTAGATGTATAATTGTTATGTAATTTTGTTATAAACGGAGGCTGTTATGATTAATCATGTTGGTATTAAAAAAATAAAATCATTCGGTTTTTTAGACGATTTAAGAAGCGAAAGAGGCGGAAAAGAAACGATAAATTCAGGCTCCGAATTTGTTTTTAACTCGGGTGAGGCTGTAAAACTAATATATATTTCAAACGGAAGCGGTGTTATAAGATTTAACAAAAAAGAATTTGTTGTACGGACAAATGATATTTTCTTTACATTTCCTGAATATGAGTATGTTATATCAGCACCGAATGACAGAAAAACCGAATTTTACTGGTGCAGTATGGTTGGAAACAATATAAACATATTTTTGGAATATATTAATATATCTGTATTTTCTCCTGTTCTAAGAGGTGTAAACAATACTAATTTAGCCAGAGAAATGCGTATTTTAAAATCTGCATACACTGATTTATCCTTAGCTGATTATATGAATTACAAAGGATGCTTATATAAAATATGTGCAATGCTTATTAATGATTTTGCCGTAAGTGATTGGAGAAAAATACAGCATACCAGCAAAGAAATATTATACAGCGGAATTTGGAAGCCGTGGCCTTCCGAAAATAATGTTGATAAAGGTGAATATTATTCATGTCAAGAAAACAGTTTTGCAGAACTGGCATTTTATGGAACGGGAATAAAATGGTATGGAGTCATGAATTTTGATTGTGGCATGGCGGATATTTTAATTGACCAGAATTATGTTATTACAGTAGATACATATAGTCCTGAAAGAATTACGGGACAAATTTTATATTCCGATAATACTTTGCCGGAAGGAAATCATGTTATAAAAATACTTTGCACAGGTGATAAAAATAAGCTTTCAAAAGGCAAAGACATTGTTATAGAGGGCTTTGAGGTAAGGTCTTCTGACAACAGATGCATTATTGAGGAAAAAAATCTGTCATTATCTTTTAAGAAAATAATTGAATACATGAATAATAATTATATGAAAAATGAAAGCATAAGCGATATTGCCGATAAAATTAAAATGTCGCGGTGTTTTTTTACAACTGAGTTTAAAAAGCAGACCGGCTATTCACCAAAGCAATATATAAACAGTATACGAATAAACAAGGCAAAAGAATTATTGAGATGTACGGATTATACGATTATGGAAATATCGGATTTATGCGGTTTTAATGATGTTTCGTATTTTATGAAGTACTTTAAAAAATGTGAGAATATGACTGTAGGACAATACAGAAAAGCAAATAAAGTGTAATAAAAAATGTCTGGTTTAATATAGAACTATACCAGACATTTTTCATTAAATATAAGTTGAATGAATATTATACTTAATCATTCTTCTTCTAAGGGTTGAAACACTTATATTCAGTTCTTTTGCTACAAGAGAGCGTGAACCGTTGTATTTGATTAAAAGATTTTGAATTTCCATTTTTTCGTGTTCCTCAAATAATTCCCTGGCTGAGGATTTTTTGTCAGTTTCTTGTTTGTGTGTATTGTTTTTTTCAGGCAGAGGTTTATTGAGTCTTGTAAATTCGCTTGTATAATTTTCAAAAAAATTTTTAATGCTTTCGGGACCGCCAAAGTTTTCACCATAAACAGACTGTATTGTTAATACAAAACGTTCCAGTATGTTTTCCAATTCTCTGATATTACCAGGAAAGTTATAATTTTTCATTAAGTCTATTAAAATATCAAGCTCACTGCTTAAATCTATATTTTTAAACTTTTTAATATAATATTTGCTAAAGGCTGCAATATCCTCCGGTCTTTCCCTTAAAGGTATAATGTTTACACTCAGTACATTTAAACGGTACCATAAATCCAATCTGAAATTGCCATTTTCAACTTCTTCTCTTAAATTTTTATTTGTTGCAGCCACAACACGTACATCTATTGGTATTATTTTGCTGCTTCCCACAGGACGTACTTCTTTTTCCTGAAGCACCCTTAAAAGTTTTGACTGAAATGAAAGTGGCATTTCTCCGATTTCATCCAAAAACAGTGTGCCTTGATGTGCTTCTTGAAAAAGACCTATTTTTCCGCCTTTACGTGCACCGGTAAATGATGAATCACTGTAACCGAAAAGCTCTGTTTCAAGTATACTTTCTGTAAGTGTTGAACAGTTTAAGGCTACAAAAGGGCCGTTTTTTCTGGCGCTGGCGTTATGAATGCTTTGTGCAAAAAGTTCTTTTCCTGTTCCGCTTTCTCCCTGTATTAAAATTGGAAATGATGAAGATGAATATGTTTTTGCTATATTTATTAAATGTTTCATCTGTTCGTTTGCTGTTATAAAATCATCAAATGAATATTTGGCTAAGTGGCCTTTTTCCTGTAAATTCTTTCGTATATTCAGTTCAAGCTCTTGGTAATGTTTAACATCTTTTGTAGTACTGAAAGCACCTATTGTATTATTTAATTCATCTATAATTGGGAACCTGTTTATAACCACTTTATTATTATTTTTTAATGATTCTATAGAGTATTTTTCGGCATTCTTTGGATTTTTTAAAAGATTAAGCAATTTAGATTTTGGAAATGATTCCGTTATACCTTTTCCAATTAAAAAGTTTGGAAGATTAGGATATTTTTTTATTGTTAATTCGTTAAGATATATTAATTTTCCGTCTTTATCTATTACAGTAACGCCTACATCAGATTCTTTAAGAAGCTTTTTAAATGCTTCGGATAATATGCAGAGAGTTTTATATTCTTCAGTACTTATTTCGATTTTATTCTTATCCATAATTATACCTTCTTTAATTCTATAACAAATCAATAAACGCTTAATAAATTTAAAAGTTGCAGCAATTAAACCTTACGGTAAAACTATTTTTACTTATATTAAATTTGATAGTTTAAAATTGAATATTTTATTCAATTTTGAATTTAAAGTTCAAAAATTGATTGAATTTTAACTAATTATAACATAATTAAACATTTTAATTTAGATATTTAACACAATATCGAAATATAATCTATTTTTTTTACATAATATATGAATTAATGATAAAAAAATAATGTTTTTCAATTTTGGCACATGTTTTGCTCTTTATATTTGTACAGAACAAAAAACTTTAATGGCCATAAAGTTCGTCACTAAGAAAGGGGTGTGATTTATATATGGATAGCAATAAAGGTGCTTTAAGCAACATTACAATACTTGATTTAACAAGAGTACTGGCAGGACCGTACTGTACTATGATACTTGCCGATATGGGAGCAAATGTAATAA
>CALWSS010000011.1 GCA_944384255.1 uncultured Clostridia bacterium | reverse complement strand
CTGTCCATGAGGATAAGCACATTGTAGTAGAGATAGTACAATAAAGAGCACATACGTCGACTGTTTAAATAAAAGCCCCGGTTTTTAAATCGAGGCTTTTATTAATATTCAGGTTAAATAGTGTGCGGGCGCTAAGGCCCGCATTTTTATATATTTATTATAATTAGGGAGGTTTTTAAGTGGGTTTTTTCTGTATAGGAAAAATTACATCAACGCATGGTATACGTGGAACAGTAAAGGTGTTTCCAACAACAGATGATGTAAAAAGATTTGAACTGCTTAAAGAAATTATATTTGATTTAAAAGGGAAAAAAGAAACTTTTACTGTAAGCAAAGTGGCATATCAAAAAAACATGGTGCTTCTTACTGTAAAGGAAATTGACGACATAAATATTGCTGAAAAATATAGAGGCGCCAGCATACTTATACCGGATGATAAAGCCATTCCTCTTGAAGAAGATGAATACTATACCCGTGACCTTTATGATATGGAAGTTTACACTACAGAAGGTGTTCATTTAGGTAAAATTGACGATATATATTTTACAGCGGCTAATGATGTTTATGTTGTTAAGCGCGATGACAAGCCTAAAAATGACATACTGATACCGGCTATAAAGGATTGCATTATTGATGTTAATGTAAAAGAAAACAAAATGACAGTTAAGCTTTTAGAAGGAATGATATAATATGAACTTTTATGTGCTTACACTTTTTACTCAGATGATAGATGATTGCATGAGCTACAGTATAATGGGCAGGGCACAGAAGGAAGGCCTAATTAGCATTAAGACTGTTGATATACGTGATTTTTCCAATGACAAGCACCGCCATGTAGACGATTACCCTTACGGCGGCGGAGCAGGCATGGTTATGAAGCCGCAGCCGGTTTATGATGCTTATAAAAGTCTTAATGTTGAAAAAGCCAGAGTTATATATATGACTCCTCAGGGAAAGCCATTTAATCAGGAAATAGCAAAAGAGTTATCCAAAGAAGAAAATATTGTTATTATATGCGGCCATTATGAAGGCATAGACGAAAGAGTAATAGACGAAATAGTTACAGATGAAATCTCTATGGGTGATTTTGTACTTACAGGCGGAGAAATTGCCGCCATGGCTGTTATAGATGCTGTAGCACGGCTTAAACCGGGTGTTTTGGGTAAAGAAGAATCTTTTATGGACGAAAGTTTTTCTGACGGGCTTTTGGAATACCCACAGTATACACGGCCGCCGGTATTTATGGGACGTACTGTTCCGCCTGTACTTTTAAGCGGTGACCATGCTAAGGTTGATAAATGGCGACATGAACAGTCATTAATAAGAACTTACAAAAAGCGTCCTGATATTTTAGAAAATATTGAACTTAGCAAAAAAGATATGGACTTTATAAAATCCTATATTATCGAAAATAGTACAGACACTAATATTGATTAAGTTGTTATAATAGTAGTAAACATGTATCCGGGATTTGATTAAATGGGCAGATATATTGTTTACGGCGGTAAAAAGCTTTTTGGCATTACCGATATTCATGGCAGCAAAAATGCTGCTCTTCCTGTTTTGTGTGGGTGCATTATTAATTCAGGGCTGAATGTTATTCATAACTGCCCAAAAATAACTGATGTTTATAATACCTGCCATATACTGGAAAGAGCCAGATGTAAAATTAAATGGGATGGTTCCACTGTAATTGTGGATTCTTCTCAGGCAAGATTTATAGTAATTGATGATGAACTTACAGGCAGAATGCGTTCTTCCATAATATTTATGGGTGCTTTTTGCGGCAGATTCAAAAAAGCGGTTGTGTCAAAGCCCGGGGGTTGCAGAATAGGCAAAAGACCTCTTGATATTCATATAGAGGCTTTGGAGCAAATGGGTGTTGTTATAACTGAAGGCCTTAACTGTTTTTCATGCAGTGCAAGTGCAATAAAACCCTGTGAGATAAACTTGAGGTTTCCAAGTGTAGGGGCTACAGAAAACATAATGCTGGCGGCAGCTTGTGCTGAAGGTAAAACTATAATAAGAAATGCAGCCTGTGAGCCTGAAATAGAAGCTTTAGCTGAATTTTTAACATCAATTGGAGCTAAAACAGTTTGTGAAAACGGAAAAATTACTGTTTTTGGCACAAATGAATTTAATGATACAGAATATACAATTATACCGGACAGAATAGAAGCCGGAACTTATATTGCCGCCTGCGGCTGTGTAGGCGGAGAAATTTTTTTGAAAAATGCCAATGTTGCACACATGAAGGAAGTTGTTGATGTTTTTGGTAAAATCGGCTGCAAAATATCGTTTTGTGACGGCGGAATTTATGTAAAGTCGTCGGGAAAGGATATAATTCCGCAAAATGTGAAAACAGGTGTCTATCCGTATTTCCCTACTGACATGCAGCCACAGCTTATGAGTGTATTGACATTGGCACAAGGAACAAGTATTATTAATGAGTCAGTGTTTGAAAACAGGTTTAATCATGCTCTTGAGCTTAATAAAATGGGTGCTGATATAGAGATAGAGGGCCCTATAGCAACTATAAAAGGTGTCACAAAACTTGAAGCAAGAGAACTTTCTGCTTTCGATTTACGTGCTGGAGCAGGGCTTATAATAGCTGCTCTTACTTGTGACGGAATGTCATATGTGAACGGAGCCGAATATATAAAAAGAGGCTATGAAGCTATAGATAAAAGTTTTGCCGATTTAGGTGTGAATGTTAAGTATGAAAGCAGGTGACTGCTATGAATAAAAACAAACATGAAAACAGCATTGAAAATAAACATTTAAAAAAAAGAAAAAGAAAACCGTTAAATACCAAAAAGATAGCTGTTATTTTGTGTGTCCTTTTTAGTGCAGTGCTTTTTATGCTTTCGCCGGTATTTACAATAAAAAACATAGAAATTACAACTATGGATAAATATTCAAAAGATGAGCTGTGTGATATGCTGAATTTAAGAACAGGCACAAATATGTTCTTATTTAACCGGTTTAAAGCTTCTAAAGTGCTTAAAAACAATAATTATGTGGATGACTATGATATTTCGTATAAATTCCCTGACACAATTAAGATTGATATAACAGAACGAAAAGTAAGAGGGTATGTGCCTTATATGGGTTCATACCTTTACATAGACGAGTATGGACGTGTTTTGGAAATTAACAGTCAAATGTCATCGGCACTGCCTGTTGTTGAAGGCCTAAAGTTTGATACATTTGTATTGGGTGAAAAAATAAATGCTGAAAACAAGGAAGCTTTTGATATAATGGTTACAATAGCTCAGCTAATGAATAAATATGAGCTTTTGGATATTGTAGTTAAAATCGATGTAAGTGATATAAACAAAGTAACGGCATTTGTAAATAATATTGAAGTTAACTTAGG
The DNA here is from genome assembly GCA_944384255.1 of uncultured Clostridia bacterium. Lineage (GTDB taxonomy): Bacteria > Bacillota > Clostridia > Lachnospirales > Anaerotignaceae > Neoanaerotignum_A. Next base: position 22,862 of record CALWSS010000011.1, on the reverse strand, counting down.
TGATATGTCAAATGGTGACCAAAAAATACGTACTATGGGTGAAGTAGTAAAAAATCTTGGACCAAATGACAGAGGTGTTCTTGACTTAAGTGATTTATCAAAGCCCATTGTGTTTAAGTATCTTACATGATAGGAGATGTAATTTTTGATTAAGTTTAAACGTGATATTGTTATAGCCTCAGCTCTTTGCCTGTGTATTGGATTTTTGTCATGCTCTACATTGGTATTTGCCTATACTAAATTAAATGAGGCTAATGTTGACAATATCAACAATTTGACTCAGCTTCTGAAAAGTGCTGATGATAAAAACAAGGAATTAATGGATGAAATAGAGCTTAAAAATAAAATGGTTTCAGACTATGAAGATGCTGTATCAAAAGATGATGCCGCTCTTAAATTAATGAAAGAAGAACTTGAGGAAACAAGAAAGGCTTCCGGTGAAACGGAACTTAAGGGAAAAGGCGTTGTAGTAACTGTAAACGACAGCAAAGCCGATGCCACTGGTGCAGCTTCAGCATCTTTTGTTATTCATGATGAGGACTTGCTTTTGTTTGTAAATGAGCTCAACAGTGCCGGAGCAGAGGCGGTTTCTATAAACGGCCAAAGGATAACATCAAGAAGCTCCATTAAATGTGCTGGCTCTATAATAAATGTAAACGGAGTAAGGATTGCCGCTCCATTTACAATTAAGGCAATAGGTGACCCGGAGGTTCTCGAGTCTGCTCTTAGGTTTAAAGGCGGAGTTATAGATTCACTTTTACCTTGGGGCTTTTCTGTTGATGTAAGTCAGGAAGACGAGATAGTAATTGAGCCGTACACACAGTCTTTCAGTTATCAGTACGCTTCTGAAACAGAAAGCGAAGATGAATAATTTTGGGATTTTTTGTATAAAAGTATTCAATTTTGTTGCATTATGTGGCTTTTTACCTATATAATCACAAAAAAATTTTTATATTATAAGATTTTAGTTGAATTACGGTAAAAAAAAGGATAGAATATATAATGTAATTTTTGTATTTTCAGGCATTTATCAAAATATCGGTACTGTATAATTATAGTATTGTTTTGATTTATTTATACATATAAGTCAGAATACATTAAATTAAAAATAATTTCTTCTTTTAGAATATATGGGGAGGTAATAGCTGTGCTCGAATTTGTAAGCCAGGGCAATGCGGCAGTAATTAAAGTAGTAGGTGTCGGCGGCGGCGGCAACAATGCTGTTGACAGAATGATTGAGGATAATATGGACGGAGTAGAATTTATTGCAGTAAATACTGATGTTCAGGATTTATCAAAATCAAAAGCTCCGACAAAAATACAGATTGGTGAAAAACTTACTAAAGGACTTGGTGCCGGCGGTAACCCTGAAATCGGTGAAAAGTCAGCTGAGGAGACAAAAGAGGAAGTTTCAAAGTCCTTAAGCGGTGCTGATATGGTGTTTATTACAGCCGGTATGGGTGGCGGCACAGGCACTGGAGCTGCACCTAAAATAGCTGAAATTTCAAAATCAATGGGCATACTTACAGTTGCCGTTGTTACAAAGCCTTTTAATTTTGAAGGCAAAAAAAGAATGTCTAATGCAGAAAAAGGTTTATCTGAGCTTAGAAAAAATGTTGACACACTTGTTATTATACCTAACCAAAGGCTTCTTGCAATTATTGATAAAAAGACAAGCATTATAGATTCATTCAGAAAAGCTGATGAGATTTTAAGGCAGGGTGTTCAGGGTATAGCAGACCTTATTTCAAAACCTGGTGTTATTAACCTTGACTTTGCCGATGTTAAAACAGTTATGTCCGGAAAAGGCGTGGCTCACATGGGTATTGGCCATGGTACAGGAGAGGATAAGGCTGAAATTGCCGTTAAGGCGGCTATTCAGAGCCCGCTTCTTGAAACAAAGATTAATGGTGCACGTTATGTACTTATTAACTTTGCCGGTGATGAAAACCTTGGACTTCTTGAGGCAGATGAGGCAGCTAACCTTATTAAGGAAGCTATTGACCCGGATGCAGAGATTATATTCGGTACTACAATTAACGAAAACCTTAAAGATGAAGTTGTTGTTACAGTTATAGCTACAGGCTTTGAGGATGAGGAAAAAGGCCTTCCGCCTAAGAGCTTAAGAAGTGCTTTTGATTTTGCCGGTTCCGAAAGAAGCCTTAGGGACAATTCTGGTTATGATAGAGCTCCAAGATATGATTATGGACAAGATGCGCAAGGTGTTCATGAACAGGAAAATACATCTTCTGAATACAGACAGGAAGAGCCTGCAAGAGAGGCTGAAACAGAAAAACCAAGAAGGCCTGTTTATAATTTTGAGGATGAGGGCGAAATACATATACCGTCTTTCCTCCGTAAAAAGTCATAATTATTAATGCGCACGGTTTTAATAAATAGAAAAATTTAATTTAAACCAGTTTTATTTATATTCTAAAAGAGTAAGCGTGCTGATTAAACGGCACGCTTAAGTTTTGTTAAATTTTAATAATATTGTTTTACAAAGCTTGTATTTTAGTATATTATATAATCTAAAAAAGGCTTGGCAGTTTTTAATCTGCCAGTTTGTTTGGAGTGGTTAATATATATGGAAAATGACAGCAAAAGCGCTGTTAAGGCAGCCGGCTTAATGATGGTTATAACCCTTATAGGCAAAATACTTGGGCTTGTAAGGGAAATGTTTTTGGCCGGTAATTTTTCGGTAGGCATGGAAGCCAGTGCATTTGTGGCAGCAAGCCAGATACCACGTATATTTTTTGATGTGGTATTTGCTTCGGCAATTTCGGCAAGTTTTATACCGGTTTTTAATGAATATATGAAAAAGAGAGGCAAAAAAGAAGCTTTTCTTTTATCAAGTAATTTTGTTACACTTATAGGCTTATTAACAACATTTATTACGGTTTTAGGTATTATATTTGCTCCATACATTACAACACTTTTTGCAAGGGGTTTTGATGAGCAAACTGCAGCTTTATGCACAACTCTTTTAAGAGTGCTTTTTCCAACAACTATATTTACAGGAATAGCATTCTCATTTGTAGGTATACTCCAGTCAATGGATGAATTTAATGTTCCGGCTGCCATGAGTATAGCTTCTAACCTGGTTATAATAGTGTATTTTATATTTTTTAACGACAGGTTCGGGGTATACGGCTTAACTATAGCATTTCTTATAGGCTGGGCAATGCAGGCTATTATACAGGTGCCGTCACTTCTTAAAAGAGGGTATAAATATAAGTTTTATATTAATCTTAAAGATGAAGGCCTAAAAAAGATACTTGTTCTTATGCTTCCGGTTATGGTAGGAACTTGGGTACAGCCTATAAACCTTGCTATTAATACAAACTTTGCTTCAGGACTTTTTGACGGCTCAGGTGTATCTGCCATTAATTATGCCAATACGGTGTATTCCATAATAGTAGGTGTTTTTGTGCTTTCAATAGCAAATGTTATTTTTCCGAGGCTTTCAAGAATGTCTATTGATAAAGACGGAGAAAGCTTCAGCAAAACAATATCAGGTACACTGGAAGCCATGGCATTTTTAATTATACCTATGACATTAGGCCTTATGATATTAAGCGAACCGGTTATTAAAATAATTTATCAACGTGGAAAGTTTGACGATTTTGCAGCTGAAATAACTTCAAGAGCGCTGTTTTTCTTCTGTCTTGGTATGCCGGGTTTTGGTGTACAGAATATATTAAGCCGTGCTTTTTATGCAAGGCAGAAAGGCAAAATGCCTTTAATAAGCGGGCTTATATCAATAGGCGTTAATGTTATACTATGTATAGCTTTAACAGACATAATGGATGTTGGCGGTCTTGCCATTGCTTCGGCTGTTTCACAAACGGTGGCAGCAATTATACTTTTTATACCTATGCAGAAAGAAAGCAAAATTATAACAGGTTCATTTATAAAAGAAATAATTAAAATGTGCATTTCATCAGCACTTATGGCAATTACTGTAATTTTTGTTAAAAAATCAGTAGGCGGCTTTTTAGATACCGGACTTATATCCAATATTATAATTTCAGCATGTTCAGTTATATCCGGTATGGCTGTATATGGAATTTGTGCTATAGTTTTAAAAATTAATTCAATGAGCTTTTCTATAGGCATAGTTTCTAAAATTTTAAAGAGAGGTGGTAATTCTTGATAGAAAGCAGTATAGTATATACTTTTTTATCAAAGATAGGTAATTTTTTGTTAGCTTTAGTTCAAAATAGTGCCTTGGGTAGAATTTTTTTAACACCTAACGAAAATATCTCGGAATCAAGAGGAAGTATATTTTTTAAGATTTACAGACTTGTAAGAGGTATTTTATGGAAAATATTTGACACCCTTAAAATTACTAAGCTTTTTGAGGGCAGTATATTTAAAATGGTTTTCCTTTGGGCCACATTTGCCGTTGTTCTTGCACCTGTTGCACCTACAATGGTAATTATACTTTTTGCTTTGGCAGGCTTCGGCTCTCTTACATTAAGACTTTTGTGCAATCCGAAAGTTAAGCTTAGATATTTTCCGCTTAATAAGTATGTATATGCCTTTGCAGCAGTGTATTTTATATCCATATTTATATCAGTAGATGTTAAAGGCAGTCTTTACGGCGGATTATTAACTGTATTGTTTATTATGTTTTATGCTGTTGTAACAAACTGCATTAGAAAAAAAATACAGTTTAGGTCAATGCTGTTATTTATAGTAATTATAGGCGTTCTTGTTTCATTTTACGGTTTTTATCAATACCTTAACCAAAGCAAGTTCGGCGGTGTTTGGGTAGATACTGATATGTTTGAATCAATACAGTTCAGAGTATACTCAACACTTGATAACCCTAACGTATTAGGTGAGTATTTCCTGCTTGTTATACCAACTGCCGTTGCATGCTTTTTTGTTACAAAGAACAATTTAATGAGGTTATTTTACTTTTTTGCAACTGCCGTTATGATGGTATGCCTTATACTTACTTACTCAAGAGGATGTTATATAGGCATTATTGTTGCAGCAGGTGTATTTCTTGTGCTTTTGGACAGAAGATTTATACTTCTTGGTGTAGTTGCTCTTTTATTAATGCCTTTTGTTTTGCCGGATACAATAGTAAACAGATTTATGAGTATAGGTAATATGGAAGACAGCTCAACATCATACAGGTTTTATATTTATATGGGTACAATACACATGCTTAATGATTACTGGCTTTCAGGCATAGGCCCGGGACAGAGTGCTTTTAATAAAGTTTATCCGTATTACGGATATAACGGCATAAGTGCACCCCATGCACATAATACATTCCTTCAGGTAATGTGTGATACTGGAATAACAGGTATTATATTGTTACTGGTTATTATTTACCAGTTTTACAAACTGCTTTTCCGTTCTTATCTTGATACAAAGGACAAAGCAACTAAGCTTTTTACTATAGGATTTATGTCATCTTTATCCGGATTTTTGGTACAGAGCTTATTTGACTACACATTCTATAACTACAGAGTAATGATTTTCTTCTGGATTTATGTGGCTTTGGGAGCAGTTGCCACAGGCTATGCTTCACTTAAGGAGGAGTAATTTTGATAAAAGTACTTAATATTATAAGCGACAGCAATATAGGCGGCGCCGGTAAGTGTGTGCTTAATTTTCTTAAATATTATGACAGAAAAAAGTTTTCAGTTAAGGTTATAGTTCCAAGAGGAAGCCTTTTAAAGCCGGAAATAGAAAAGCTGAAAACCGATGTTATAGAAGTTGACGGCATTACAGATAAATCATTTGATTTAAAGGCTGTTAAAAACTTAAAAAGAATTATAAAACGTCTTAAACCGGATATAGTTCATACCCATGGAACAATGAGCGGAAGAATAGCGGCTAAAATGTGTGGAGTAAAAATTATATACACAAGACATTCGGTTTTTCCAGTTAGCGAAAGAATAAAAAAGGGTTTAGGCCAAAAAGCAAATAAATTTGCCAATGAGTTTTTCTCAGACAGGATTATAGCTGTTGCTGAAGCTGCAAAAGATAACCTTACAGAAGGCGGAATTAATTCTGACAGAATAGATGTTATACTAAACGGTGTAGAGCCGCTTGTTCCTGTTTCAGAGGAGAAAAAGCAAGAGATTCGCTCTCTTTATTCAATATCTCAAAATGATTTTGTTGTAGGCATATTAGCCCGTCTTGAACCGTATAAAGGCCATATTTATGTTGTGGAAGCATCTGAAATGCTTAAAGATAAGGGCATACCGGTTAAAGTTATTATAGCCGGAACAGGAAGCTGTGAAGAAGAACTTAAAAATACAATTAAGACTAAAAACTTAGAAGATACGGTAATTATGGCCGGATTTGTAAATGATGTTCAGGGACTTCTTTCTGTTATGGATGTTCAGGTAAATGCGTCATACGGCACAGAGGCAACAAGCCTTTCTCTTCTTGAGGGCATGAGCCTTGGTATACCGGCTGTGGTAAGTGATTTCGGCGGAAACCCAGGTGTTATAACAGACGGTGAAAACGGATTCATATTCCCTCTTAAAAACTCTACAAAACTGGCACTGCTTATAAGAGAGTTATACGAGGATACAAACACATATAACAAAATGAGCAAGCGTGCCAAAGAGATTTTTAACGAAAAATTTACAGCTCAGATTTATGCTCATAATATAGAAAAAGAATATGAGAAAGTTTTAGAAGGAGGTAAATAACGTGGAACGAAAAAGACGCGGAATAAATTTATTTGACATAGTAATCATAGTTGTAATTTGTGCTGTTGGATTTGTAGGATATAAATATTTTAACAGAGAAAAAGTAATGGAAACAAAGACAATAAGATATACATTTGAGTTTATAGATAACTACGAAGGCTTTTCTGATTTAATTCATGTAGGCGACGATATAACAGATAATGTAAAGAACTATTACATGGGTAAAGTTGTAGAAGTAAAATCCGAGCCTTATAAAAAGCTTGTTGAAGATAAAACAACCGGAACTTATAAAGAGTCTGTTATGCCGGGCAAGGAAAGAGAGATAATAACTGTTGAAGCAAATGTAACAGAGAGCAATTCGGACATTAAAGTTAACGGTTATTACACTGTAAAAGTAGGTCTTGAAGTATCCGCTAAGGGCAACGGCTATTCAGGCAAAGGATATATTCTTGATATAGAAAGATAAGGAGGCCCGGCAATGAAACTTTTAGACAAAAAAGGAAAACTTTTTGGAAAAATTAACATAATTGATTTATGTGTTATAATAATTGTTATTATACTTATAGCAGGTGCTGTTTATAAGTTTAAGTTTATGGATAAAACAAGCAATAATGTAGCTATGCAGCCTATTACTTATACAGTTAAGGTTGAAAAGGTTCGTGACTATGCCCTTAACAATATTGAAATAGGCGATACACTTTTTGATAAAACAAGCGGTAACGCTATTGGCACAATTACAAATGTTGAAAGTGAACCGGCTACAGATTATGTAATTATGACTGACGGAAGTATTGTAAAAGGCAATGTTGAAAACCGTATTAATATTATTCTTACTGTAGAGGCTGAGGCTGTGGAAAACAGCTCCGGATGTTATGTAAACAGAACTTATGAGCTTCTTATGGGTACCCAGAAGAAATTTATGACTAAGTATTTTGAGTGTGACGGTTATATTAACTCTATTCAAGAGTAAGGTGAGTTGAAAAATGAAAAAGCGTTATTCAATATTAATGGCTTTAAACGGCCTTGACATAGGCGGAGCTGAAACACATGTTGTTGAGTTAAGTAAAGAACTGGCAAGGCTTGGCTTTAGGGTAGTTGTGGCTTCAAACGGCGGTGTGTATGAAAAAGAATTGGCAGCATGCAAAATAAAGCACTATAAAGTGCCTATGAATAAAAGAAGCCTGCCGAGAATGTTAAAGTCATATTTCCTGCTAAAAAAAATAATATGTAAGGAAAAAATAGACATTGTACATGCCCATGCCAGAATACCGGGATTTTTGTGTGGTCTTTTGAAAAAGAGAATGCGTTTTACTTTTGTTTCAACAGCACATTGGGTTTTTGATACTCATGGCGGATTAAAGTATCTTACAAACTGGGGACAAAAGACTGTAGCCGTAAGCGATGATATAAAAAAATATTTAATTGATAACTACGGTGTAAAAGAAGAAAATATATTTGTTACAATAAACGGTATAGATACGGAAAAGTTTTCGCCGCAGCAGGATTATACCGAGTTTGCCAAAGAATTTAATTTGCAGGAAAACGAAAACAGGCTGGTTTACGTAAGCCGTATGGATGAAGACAGAGCTTATGCTGCAAAGCTTATTATAAATATTGCTCAAAAGCTTGATAAGGCTATACCTAACTTGAGAATTATAATAACAGGCGGCGGAAATGTTTTTGATGAGCTTAAAAAGCTTTCTGATGAAGTTAACCGTAAAATTGGCAGAAAATGCATTATAATGACAGGTGCAAGAACAGATATTAATAAAATTGTAGCATCAGGCAAAGTGTTTGTAGGTGTCAGCCGTGCCGCTCTTGAGGCTATGGCTGCCGAAAAGCCTGTTATACTTGCAGGAAATGAAGGGTATATTGGTCTTTTTAATAAAGAAAGCTTTGAAAGAGCTGTAGATAATAACTTCTGCTGCCGTGGATGTGAAATGTCTGCAGAAGAAAGCTTATACAGAGATATTGTTTATACATTTAACGATATTGACGATAATGAAAGAAAGCATCTTGGAGAGTATGGCAGGGAAGTTATATTTAAATATTATTCCGTAAATAAAATGGCCAATGACTGCATAGAGGCTTATAAAGCTGCTTTAGCCGAAAAGAAACAGAGAAAATATAAAGTTCTTATGAGCGGTTATTACGGTTTCAGCAATGCCGGTGATGATGCTATTTTAATTTCAATATATTCCAATATAATGAAATCAGGAAGGAATATAGATGTTACGGTTCTTGCCAATAAACCGGAGCAGACAGCTGAAAAATACGGTGTAAATGTTACTTACAGATATAATGTTTTTAAAGTGGCTTTGGCTATTTTTAAATGTGACTTGCTTATTAGCGGCGGCGGCAGCCTGCTTCAGGACAGAACAAGCACCAGGTCTTTAATTTATTATCTTTCTATTATTAAAATGGCTAAAATGTTCCATAAAAAGGTTATGCTTTATGCCAACGGTATAGGTCCGGTTGAAAAAGAACGCAACAGACATCTTGTAAAACGTGTTGTAAGCCGTGCTGACTTTATTACTTTAAGAGAAGAAAACTCTCTTGAAGAGTTAAGAAAAATAGGTGTTAAAAATAAAAATGCCATTGTTACGGCTGACCCTGTATTTTCTATGGAAAGTGTAAGCGAAGAAGAAGCCAAAAAGGCATTTTTAAATTCCGGTGTACCTGTTGACAAGCCAATAATAGGTGTATCTGTAAGAAATTGGAAGGATATAGAGCCGTTTTTAAAAGACATGGCATCTTTTTGCGACAGAATATATGATGAGCTTGGCAGGAACATTGTATTTATACCTATGCAGATGCCTTATGACGCTTCTGTAAGTGAAAAAGTAAGAAGAATGATGAAACGTCCGTCGTATATGCTTTCTGTTAACTGTACACCAAAAGAGATTATGGGTGCAATAGGTTTAATGGAAGCAGTTGTGAGCATGAGGCTTCATACTTTAATATTTGCTGCCAACAGGGCTGTGCCTATGCTTGGGTTTATATATGACCCTAAAATTGAGTACTACCTTAACTTGTTTAAAATGCCTTCAGGCGGAGATATGAAGGATTACGACATGAATAAAGCATTTGAAAGCTTAAAAGACCTTATAAATAACAGACAGCAGTACAGTGAGGGATTAAAAGAAATATCTGATGTTATGAAAAAGCGTTCAGAGGATAATGTTAAATATCTTCTTAAATTACTTGACAGATAAAAGGCAGGGTTGGTGTATTTATGAATGATGTAGTAAAGATTATGAATGTACCTTTTGATACTTCGGGAATGAACGGTGCGGTAAAAAAGATAATGGGTTATTTTGAAGACGGCGGAGAACACATTATATGTACTCCAAACCCTGAGATTGTAATGGAAGCGCAGAAAGATAAAACTCTTTTTGGCATACTTCTGGCTGCTGACCTTGTAGTTCCAGACGGGGTAGGAATTGTATGGGCGTCTAAATTTTCTAAAAATAAGCTTAAGGAACGTGTTTCAGGCTATGATTTATGCATTAAGCTTTTTGAGAAAATGAAGGATACCGATAAAACTGTTTATTTCTTTGGCGGAAGCCCGGGTGTTGCTGCCGAAGCTGCCAAAAAGATGATGGCAAAATATAAAGGCTTGAAAGTTGTAGGCTACAGAAACGGTTATTTTTCACCTAAAGACGAAAGCCAGATTTTATCAGACATACGAAATGCTTCGCCGGATTTGCTTTTAGTTGGTTTAGGAGCACCTAAGCAGGAAAAGTGGATATATGATAACCTTAGGTTTACATGTGCCAAAGCGGCTATTGGTGTTGGCGGATGCTTTGACGTTATGGCTGGAAATATTAAAAGAGCACCTAAAATATATAGAAAGTTCGGCCTTGAATGGCTTTACAGGCTTATAAAACAGCCTTCAAGATTTAAAAGAATGCTGAAACTGCCAGAATTTGCCATTCTTATTATTCTTAAAAGAAACGTAAAATAAAACAGGGGGATGCTTTATTAGTTAAAAAAACTAATAGGCATCCCCCTTTTATTTATTTACGAAAAGAGGCTGAATTTTTATGAATACAAGTAAAAAATATGGTTTTATTATGCTTGCTGTCGGTATATTTTCAATAGCCGTATCTGTAATAGTGTTTTTTGAGCCAAACAATATAGTTGTAGGCGGATTTTCCGGTTTAGGCATTATTATAAACCGTTCTTTTGGAATACCTGTTTGGTTGTCTAATATAATTTTAAATATACCGCTTTTTATTTTGGGCTTTAAAATAATGGGCAGAAAATATATATTAAAAAGTGCTGTATGTGCCGTTTTGCTTTCAGCAGCATTTAATATTGCTGCTTTATTACCGGAGTTTAAAGGCGACATTATGCTTATTTTAGTTTACGGTGCAGTTTTTGACGGTTTAGGTACAGGTTTGGTTTTAAGAAGTGTATCAAGCACTGGAGGAGTAGACCTTCTGGCTTCTATAGTCCATAATAAAAAACCGTATTTATCAATTTCGGCAGTTATATTTGTTATAAACTCAGTAATTATACTAATGGGGTTATTTGTTTTCGGCTCTCAAAAGGCGCTTTATGCTGTTATTTCGGCTTTTATATCTGGCAAAATATCAGGTACTGTGCTTGACGGGCTTTCGTTTTCCAAGGCAGCTGTTATTATATCCGAAAAAAGCCAAGACATAGCAGAGAGCTTAATGCACAATATAGAACGTGGTGTAACTGCATTTAAGGCAAACGGAATGTATACAGGCAGTGAAAAAAATGTGCTACTTTGTGTATTCGGGCATAAAGAAACATCTATTGTTAAAGACATTGTACGTGGTATAGACTCAAATGCTTTTGTAATTGTAACAGATGTTAAAGAAGTAATGGGTGAGGGCTTTAAAGAAATAAAGCATTAAAAGTGATTGGTAATTTTTTTATATGTTAAATTGCCGGTGTTTATTAATGTCACATACTATTTGAACAATTAAAGAAGTCGATTTTTAGAGAAAAAAATATTAATTTTAAAATTTTCGAAAAAAATGTCTTTTTTTTATAGATTATTTTCAAAGTTTTTGGTATTATGTTATAAAGCAGTGTGGAAATATGGTTAAATTGGCTAAAGTGATTTTTTTAGGATGTGGTTTTACATTAATTGTTAAATTTTCACAAAGAAGTTTCTGATATGTTGGAAACTGAGGCAGGCTTAAACAGTATGCCTATGGTATAAGTGTGAATTGCCATTAAGTGTGTGTATGCTAAAAATAAGGACGGGGTGAAATTTATGATTTCAAATCAAATTTTACAAAGCACTATTGACGGACTCAAAAATATTACAAGAAAGGATTTAAGCGTTATTGAAAAAGAAGGGAAGGTTATTGCCACAACAGAAGAAGAAATGGCAGGTGAACAGCTGGACGGAATAAATGATTTTGTAGGCTCAGCTGCCGAAAGCCAGATGGTTTCGGGCTACCAGTATTTTAAGGTTTATGATAACGGTGTGCCGGAGTATGTTGTGCAGGTTAAGGGCGACGATGAGGAGAGCTACCGTATAGGTAAAATTACCACATTCCAAATTCAAAGTCTTCTTGTGGCGTATAAAGAAAGATACGACAAAGACAACTTTATCAAAAACCTTCTTCTTGATAATCTGCTCTTAGTTGATATTTACAGCAGAGCTAAAAAGCTCCATATTGAGAACAATGTCAGAAGAATAGTTTTCCTTATTGAGACAAATATTGACAAAGAAATGAATATTGTTGAAATGGTAAGGAATATTTTCCCTGCTAAAACAAAGGATTTTGTGACGGCTGTTGACGAGCATTGTATAATACTTGTTAAGGAAATTCGTGAAAAAGAAGCAACTGAAGAAATAATGAAAACAGCTAAAACAATTTCCGATACCATAAGCGCTGAAACAGGCAGCAAAGTATTTATTTCAATAGGTACTGCCGTAAACGACCTTAAAGACGTTTCTCGTTCGTATAAAGAGGCTAAAATGGCTCTTGAAGTAGGACGTATATTCGATTCTGAAAAGAATATTGTTAACTATGAGCAGCTTGGAATTGGAAGGCTTATTTATCAGCTTCCGCTTCCTCTTTGCAAAATGTTTATTAGAGAGGTTCTCCATGGCCTTACTATAGACGACTTTGATGAAGAAACACTTACTACAGTTGGCAAGTTCTTTGAGAATAACCTTAATGTTTCCGAAACATCACGACAGCTTTATATACACAGAAATACTCTTGTTTACAGACTTGACAAGCTTCAGAAAATGACAGGCCTTGATTTAAGGAACTTTGATGACGCTATTATATTCAAAATTACGCTTATGGTAAGCAGATATATGCTTTTTATGGAAAAAATGTCTTATTAAGTTTTTTGTAAGACAAGAAAGGGAGTATTAGATGATTACCATTAATAACGTGTCAAAGGTTTACCCCAATGGCTCGCAGGCGGTAAAAAATATAACTCTTGAAATTGAAAAAGGTGAGTTTGTATTTATTATCGGTTCCAGCGGCTCAGGTAAATCAACTCTTATTAAAATGCTTATGAAGGAGCTGGACCCTTCCAGCGGAGAAATTATAATTAACGGTATAAACACAACTAAAATGAGCAGAAGCCAGATTCCGTATTTAAGAAGGAATCTTGGAATAGTGTTTCAGGACTTCAGATTATTGCCTAAAAAAACCGTTTATGAAAATGTAGCTTTTGCAATGCGTGTTACAGAGGCGTCTTCAAGACATATAGCAAGAAATGTGCCTACGGTGCTTTCTCTTGTAGGCCTTCAAAATAAGTCAAGGGCATATCCTAACGAGCTTTCAGGCGGTGAGCAGCAAAGGACGGCTCTTGCAAGGGCTATAGTTAATAATCCGCCTATACTTATTGCAGACGAGCCTACAGGTAACCTTGACCCTGAAACTGCTTGGGATATTATGTATCTTCTTGATGAAATTAACAAAAGAGGCACAACTGTTGTTGTAGCTACTCATGCCAGTGATATTGTAGATGAAATGCAAAAAAGAGTTGTTATGCTTAATCATGGAAATATCGTAAGAGATGTGGAAAGAGGTGGATATTTCGATGAAGCTTAGTTCGGTTAGGTATTACATACACGAAGGCATTTCAGGTTTATTAAGAAACAGTCTTATGACTGTGGCCTCAATAGCAACGGTTGCCGCCTGTATTTTTATAGTTACCGTTTCTTGCTGTGTTATAGGCAATCTTCATGCCATGCTTAAACAGCTTGAAAGCGATATAGGTATTGTTGTTTTCCTTGACGAAGACGCTGACTCGGATTTAATTAATAAAGTAAGTGATGAACTTAATCAAATAGAACATGTTACCCTTGTAACGTATATATCGCCGCAGGAAGCTCTTGACGGACTTAAGGAAGAATGGGACGCCGATGATATTTTAAGCGGTTTTGACGGCGAAAATAACCCGCTTCCACATTCATTTGAGGTTTCTATTGACAGTATAGAAAACCAGGCCGGTATACTTGATGCCATAGAGCAGATAGACGGCATTAGAAATATTAAGAATGCTCAGGCAGCTACAGATGTGCTCCTTAAGCTTAATAAAGTTATAAGTATTGTTGGTGTGCTTGGTATTGTTATACTTGCTGTTATTTCTGTAGTTATTATTACTAACACAATTAAAATTTCTGTTTATAACAGAAGAACTGAAATTAATATTATGAAGTATGTAGGTGCAACTGACTGGTTTATACGCTGGCCGTTTGTTGTGGAAGGTATTGTAATAGGTATTGTTGGAGCGGCAATTCCGCTTATAATATCTTGGCCGCTTTACAGCAAATGTGTATCTCTTGCTTATGAGCATTTTTCAATACTTACTAATATTGCTTCTTTCCTTGGAAGTTATGAGATATTCTCAAAAATCGTTCCTTTGGGTCTTTTAGCAGGAATTGCTTTAGGTGTTCTTGGAAGTGTTACTTCTATACGTAAGCATCTTAAAGTTTAATGGTATTTTGTTTTGAATAGGGATTTATTGTTGGTAAAAGGGGTGTAATGTTATTATGCCCCTTTATTTAGTAATAAATTACAGACGAATACATATAAATTAGTTATCAATAATTAAGGAGCTATTTAAAATGAATAAAAAAAGTTTCTATGGCGGTGTTATAACCGGTGTTCTGTCGGCTGCTGTGGTATTTGGCGTTTTAAGCTTTGCAAGTGCAGGCATAATGGCTAAAACACGTGAAACATTTTCTCAGGAAAACAAGCTTACATATATTTCATCTTTGCTTAACCAGTATTACGTTGATGATATTGACAGCAGCAAGCTTGTTGAAGGTGCTTGTGAAGGCCTTGTAAACGGTGTTGGCGACCCATACACAACTTATTTTTCTGCTGAGGAAACAGAGGAGTTTATGAGTGCCACAAACGGAGAATTCTGCGGCATTGGAGTAGGTATTTTGTATGATAATCAGGAAAAAAGTGCAACTATTTCCTACCTTATGGATAACAGCCCGGCAGGTGATGCCGGAGTCCTTCCCGGGGATAAAATAACCAAAGTAAACGGCAAAAGTACTTTGGATATGGACCAAGATACTATAGTTAATAATGTTCGTGGGCCGGAAGGCACAACAGTTGAAATAACTGTTTATAGGGATTCAGACGGCAAAGAGCATACATTCAAAATCAAGAGAGCGGCTATAGACATACAAAGTGTTGCAGGCGAGGTAATAGATGGCGATATAGGATACATATATCTAAGCGGATTTAAGGCCAATACTTACGACCAGTTTATGGAATGCTACAATAACCTTGTTTCACAGGGTATAAAAGGCCTTGTTCTTGATGTAAGAGATAACCCAGGCGGACTTTTGGATTCAGTAGAAAAAATAGCCGACGAAATTATACCGGAAGGCAATGTTGTTTATACTATTGACAAAGAAGGAAACAGAAAAGACTTTAATGCCGATTCAGAATACATTGATATACCCCTTGTAATGCTTGTAAACGGCAACAGTGCCAGTGCTTCGGAAATACTTTCAGGAGCTGTTCAGGACAGAGGCAGAGGAAAGCTTGTAGGTACACAGACATTCGGCAAAGGCCTTGTTCAGAACCTTTACAGCATACCGGACGGTTCATCTGTTAAAATTACTATAGAAAAATACTACACACCTAAAGGTGTATGTATTCAGGGTGTAGGCATAACACCGGATTATGTAGTGGAAAGAACAGATAACTTGCCAAGTGTTATGCTTCTTGACCACGATGATGATGTTCAGCTCAGCAAGGCAATAGAAGTTTTAAGAACAGAAATGAAATAATTATTAATTATAACGGTTTCTTGCAATTATATTTGTAAGAAGCCGTTTTTTAGTTTAAAATATATATGTAAGACTCCGGTTTTATACTTTTGTGAGGTGAAAAACATGAGCATACAAAAGATAATAAAGCGAATTATAAAATATGTGCTTTTGGTTTTTGTAATTGCTTCAGGCGGTGTTTTAATAATTAACGGTTATGTGAAAAAAACATCCGAAAAATGGATATTATCTATAGATGAAGCCAAAGAATTAGAAAATACAGACTGTATACTTGTTTTGGGAGCGGCTGTAAGAAATAATGAAAGACCAAGTGATATGCTTAATGACAGGCTTGAAACAGGTATTGAGCTGTATAACCAAAATGTTTCTGATAAAATATTAATGAGTGGAGACCATGGCAGGAAGGATTATGACGAGGTTAATGTTATGAAAAATTTTGCCATAAAAAGCGGAGTTCCTTCAGAAGACATATTTATGGACCATGCCGGTTTTTCTACATACGAAAGTATGTACAGGGCAAAAGAGATATTTGAGGCAGATAAAATAGTCATTGTTTCACAAAAATACCATTTGTATAGGGCTGTTTATGTAGCTCGCAGTCTTGGCATAGAGGCTTACGGTGTGCCTTCTGATGTACGTATATACAGCGGTCAGAAATACAGGGATTTAAGAGAAACAGCAGCAAGGGTAAAAGACTTTTTTAATGTTATAATTAAGCCTGAGCCTACTTATCTTGGTGAGGCAATACCTGTAAGCGGCAACGGAGATTTAACAAATGACAAATAAATAATTAAATGTTTAAAGCTAATTGTTATATATGCATATTGCCGGTTTTTTAACAAAAACATGTATATTATAGACTATAATTAAAAAATTTGTTATTATTAAAGTCGGTGATTTGTGCTTTTTGTGCCTAATAGGCAATATGTTCACGAATTATTAAATAAAATAAACGAAAGGACAAACTTTTTATATGACATCTATCGTTAACCTGATTATTTTAGCACTGCAAATACCGGCAGTTATATTTGCTACTACACTGCATGAGTTTTCAAGAGCAGCAGTATCTACCATTCTTGGGGATAAAAAGCCTAAAAATGAAGGCCGCCTTACTTTAAATCCTATAAAGCATTTTGAGCCGGTAGGTTTTATACTTATGTGGGCAACCGGTTTTGGCTGGGGCAAACCGGTAGAAACAAGCCCTATGTTTTATAAGAACAGGAAAAGAGATACTCTTATTACAGCTATAGCGCCAACGGTTATTAATTTAATTGCCGCTCTTATATCTTCTGTAATATATTCTCTGGCACCTTTGGATGAAATGGGTATTGTGGGTATATTGCTTTCATACCTTTTGGTTTCAATTAAGCAATTCAATATTTATATAGCTGTTTATAATATTGTGCCTGTTTCGCCTATGGACTGTGTAAAGGTGCTTTCATGTGTACTTCCGGCTAATTCATATTTTAAGTATATTCAGTATGAAAAGATAATTCAGATGGTATTCCTGCTTCTGCTTTTTATGGGATATACTGATTTTATAATTAATCCTATTGTCAGCATTTTTATGGCAGTATTATAAAATAAAACAGGCGGTGTCTGTATTATGGAAAATATAACTCTCAAGCTGGAGAATTTTGAGGGGCCGCTCAGCCTGCTGTATCACTTAATTGAAAAGAATAAAGTTGATATTTACGATATACCTATAGCCGAAATTACAAGGCAGTACATGGAAGTTATATATAATGCTGAAATAATGGATATGGATGTAATGAGCAGCTTTCTTGTTATGGCATCTACTCTTATGGAGATTAAGTCAAAAATGCTATTGCCTAAAGCTCAGAGTGAAGAAAATGACGAGCCGGACCCAAGGGCAGAGCTTGTAAACCGTCTTATTGAGTACAAAAAGTACTGTGAGTTTGCTAAAATGCTTAAAGAAAAAGAAAGCAAGTATTCTCAAAGACTTTTTAAACAGCCGGATAAAGCATTAAGCGAAATTAAAAATGAATATTCAACGGACATTGATTCTTTTATGAACGGTGTTACATTTGATGATTTGATAAATGCTTTTAAAACAGTTATGGAAAGAAAAGATTTAAAAACGGATAAAATCAGAAGCGGTTTTAAATCAGTTGCTCATGATGAGTTTACAATAGAAGAAAAAATAGATTATCTTAAAGAACTTCTGTATTTAACGCCTAAAATGCGGTTTAAAGAGGTTTTTACAAAGGATACAACAAAAGCTGAGGTTGCCGTTACATTTTTGGCCCTTTTGGAACTTATAAAAACAGGTTTTATGATTATAAGCCAAAGTGTTAATTTTGGCGAAATTATAATAACCAAAAATCAGGAAGTGTAAGTATGAAAATTGAAGAAATGGAGTCTGTTATTGAGGCCATGCTTTTTGTATCTGGCACAGATGTGCCACTTACAGATATAGCTAATGCCTTAAATATGGATAAATCAACAACACGTGCTGTTATAAGGGCTTTGTCTGATAAGTACGTGACACAAAAAAGGGGAATACGTATAATAGAGCTTGAAAACAGCTTTCAGATGTGTTCAGCACCTGAGTGCTTTGAGTACGTTTCAACTCTTTGCAAAATACCACGTCAGCAGTTTATGACTCAGGCGCTTTTGGAAACTCTTTCTATTATTGCATATAAACAGCCTGTTACAAAAGCTCAGATTGAGGAGATACGTGGAGTAAATGCTGACCATGCCGTAAACAGACTTGTGGAAAGAGGCCTTGTCAGCGAAGTAGGCCGTCTTGATGCACCGGGAAAACCGCTGCTTTTTGGCACTACAAAAGAATTTTTAAGATATTTTGGCTTACGGTCGCCTAAAGACCTGCCTGTTTTAGAAGAGCTTGAAAGCATAAAAGCAGATAAAACAGAAGCTCAAAATACGGATATATAATATATACGTTATTATAAGGAACATTTCGTTTAAGTAAGCATTTATTGTAAAATGAAATTAAATACATAATAAAAGACAACTATTTCATTAAAAGTTATAGTACAAAGACAAAGAGCTTTTGATTTACTTAAAATAGGAAACAAACCAAGGTTTAAATGAGGGGCTTATTGTAAATAAAAAATTTCTGTCAATTAATCCTTAGGCGGAATACCGGGTATTCCGCTTTTTGAATGAATTTAAAACTGGGGGTTAGAGCAAAGCAAAATCGGAGGTGCTTATAATGAATATTGAAAATGAAACTAAAGAGTCTATACTTCAGTGTGATCCTGAGATAATGTTGGATAAAGCTGAATCATTTTTAAACCTTATGATGCGTTATAAATGCGCTATTATGGAGGTTGAAACAAAGCTTAATGTTTTAAACTCGGAGTTTTCTCTTAACCATAACCGAAATCCTATTGAGTCAATAAAAACAAGGCTTAAAAAACCTGCAAGCATAATTGAAAAAATGAACCGCAGAGGATTTGAGCTTAATGTTGAATCCATAGAGGAAAATCTTTTTGACATAGCAGGCATTAGGGTTATATGCTCTTTTGTTGACGATATATATACTGTTGCAAATTTACTTATTAACCAAGACGACATAAAACTTATAAGAATGAAGGATTATATAAAAAATCCTAAAGAAAACGGCTACAGAAGCCTTCATCTTATTATAGAGGTGCCTATTTTCCTTTCAAACGAAAAAAAATATATGAAGGCAGAAGTTCAGTTAAGAACAATAGCAATGGACTTTTGGGCAAGCCTTGACCATAAGCTCAGATATAAACAGGACCTTGAAAATCCTGAGGATATAGCTGGCAGGCTTAAAGAATGTGCCGAGCTTTGCACTGATTTGGACAACCGTATGCAGGACATAAGAGATGAAATCGACAAGAAATAATTTTGTTTTAAAATAAATAAAACATATCCGCCATAATATTAATTATAAAATATTATGAGGTGGTATTGTGAGATTTTTAATAACTGTATTGATTATGGCCTTAATGTTTTCTCAAAGTGTTTTGGGAGAAACTAAGGAGCCTAAAGTATACGCTCAAGGTGCTGTTTTAATGGACTTTAAAACAGGCCGTGTGCTTTGGCAGAAAAACATGAATGAAGAACTGCCTATGGCCAGCACAACTAAAATTATGACAGCTATACTGGCTCTTGAAAGCGGTATGCTTGATGATGTAACAGTTGCTTCAAAAAAAGCATCTTCGGCACCACAGGTTAAAATGGGCATAAAAGAAGGAGAAAAGCACAGGCTTTATGATTTGCTTTATCCTCTTATGCTTATGTCTGCCAATGATGCGGCTGTAGTTATAGCCGAGCATATAGGCGGCTCTGTTGAGGGCTTTGCTCAAATGATGAATGAAAAAGCCAAAGAAATAGGTGCTTTAAATACTGAATTTGTAACACCAAACGGACTGGATAAAGGCAATCATCATTCAACAGCTTATGATATGGCTCTTATTACCAGATATGCCCTAAATAACGCTGATTTTGTAGAAATAATAAATACGCCTTCAATTACAATTCCTTTAAAAAACAGTGATGAAAAAAGCTATACATTTAACAACAAAAACCGGCTTTTAAAGGAGTATGAAGGTGCAATAGGTGTTAAAACAGGCTTTACTGGAAAAGCCGGAAACTGTTTTGTAGGTGCTGCCGAAAGAGACGGTATGGAACTTATATCTGTTGTTCTTGCCAGCGGCTGGGGAAATGCCGGAAAAGAAAGAAAATGGAGCGATACAAAGAATATTCTTGATTATGGCTTTGAAAATTATCAAATGACAGAAGTTGTTAAAAAGGGAATACATACTGGGAAAGTTAATGTAATTAAATCCAAAGAGGGCAACGTGAACACTCAAACAGCCGAAAGCGGTTTTGCCTGCATTACACAAGAAGAACTAAATGATCTTAAAACAGTTGTTAATTTAAAAAAGAGTGTTGAGGCGCCGGTTAAAATAAACGCTGTTCTCGGTACGGCTTCGGTTTATACAAAAAACGGTGAATTGCTTTTTCAGACAGATATTGTATCAAGTGAGAATATAGAGCGGCACGACTTAAATTCGTGCATTAAAAAAACAGTAAATCTATGGCTAAACTGTGATTTTGAGTTTATACTTAATTAGAGTTATGAAACAGTTTCAGGAGGATAAAAATGGAAGTACGATTGCAGAAATTCCTTGCCGAAGCCGGAATAGCTTCAAGAAGAAAGGCAGAAGAACTTATACTTGCCGGCAAGGTACAGGTTAACGGAGTTACCGTTACTGAGTTAGGCACTAAAGTTGACGATAAAAAAGACGAGGTTTTATATAACGGCAAAAGAGTAACTTTAAGCGAAAAGCATGTCTATATAATGCTTAATAAGCCGTCGGGCTTTGTTACAACTGTTAAAGACCAGTTCGGAAGGCCTACAGTTATGGACCTTATAAAAGGCGTTAAAGAAAGAGTTGTACCGGTAGGAAGGCTTGACTATGACACATCTGGTCTTTTGCTCCTTACAAACGACGGTGAGCTTACATATAAGCTTACACACCCAAGCAAGAGAGTTGAAAAAACTTACATTGCAAAGCTTTTCGGCAGACCTGATGACAAGAATATACAGGAGTTCAGACGTGGTATAATGATTGATACAGGTTTGACTCAGCCGGCAAAGCTTGAAATACTTGAAGACCTTGGAAAATACTGTGTCTGTAAAATAACAATTACTGAAGGCAAAAACAGACAGGTAAGAAAAATGTGTGATGCTATTAAGCACCCAGTTGCAACACTTAAAAGAGTGGGAACAGGTGAAATAGAGCTTGGCGACCTTAAAAAAGGTGCTTACCGCTATCTTACCGAAAAAGAAATTAAATATCTTAAAAGCTTATAATAAAAGTTATTAATTGTGCCTCAAAACAGGGGCACATTATTTTTAAAATATATTTATCAGGTGGTAAAAATGATTAAATTATATCTTATAAGACATGGTGAAACCGAGTGGAACACGGTAAAACGTTTTCAGGGCTGGACAGATATTGAGCTTAGCGACAAAGGTTTAAAACAGGCTGAGCTTTTAGGTAAAAGATTTGAAAACATACATATTGATGAGCTTTATTCTTCTCCTTTAAAAAGAGCGGTTAAAACAGCTGAAGGAATTGCAAAAGCAAGAGGACTTGAAATTAAAACATCGGAATTTTTTAAAGAAATAAATTTCGGTGCATGGGAAGGCAAAACAAGAAGCGAGCTTTCGGAATTGTACGGAAACGAGTTTGATGACTTTATTAAACATCCACAGGACCTTCCTTTTCCGGGAGAAGGCAGTTTTGACAATGTAACTGAAAGAATAAAAAAAGGCCTTCATGAAGTTTTAGACGGAAAAGACGATGTTAGTATTGCCATTGTTTCCCATGGCGGAATAATAAGGCTTATAATTAAATATCTTCTTGGAATTAAAGAGGATTTGTACAACAGCACATGGATTGATAATACTTCAATATCGCTTGTGGAAATAAGAAAAAATTCAGCTATGCTCAGAGTGCTTAATGACAGCTCACATGTACCGGATAACGGCGTTATGTAATGGAGGTGCCGTTTTATGGGTAAAGTAATAGTTGTAGGTGCCGGTCCTGCCGGTATGATGGCCGCCGGAAAAGCCGCCGAAAACGGAAATGAAGTTCATATTTTTGAGCGAAACTCAATTGTTGGCAAAAAAATATACATTACAGGCAAAGGACGCTGTAATGTAACAAATGACAGTGATGTTGAAAACTTTATAAATAATATACCTAACAATCCGTATTTCCTTTACAGTGCATTATACGGCTTTACAAGCGAAGATACAATAAGGTTTTTTAACAGCCTTGGAGTTGAAACAAAAGTTGAAAGAGGAAACAGGGTTTTTCCGGTAAGCGACAAAGCCGGTGATATTGCAAAGGCTCTTGAAAAGTATCTTAAAAAGA
>CALWSS010000010.1 GCA_944384255.1 uncultured Clostridia bacterium | reverse complement strand
TTTCGCAAATTATGACAAAATAAAACATTTGAATCTTGAAATGTGAAATGCAAATTTGTCATCTGTTTTGAGGCGATATTCTTCTTCCAGAGGTATGAGGAATAAGATTTACCTTAGGATAACAGTTCAAGAAAGGGAAAAAGGGACATCAGGTAGGTAGTGGATACTTTTTAACACTCTTAGCAGACTGGAAGAAGGATAAAGTATTATATAAAACTAATTTCAGCAGTATTTCAGAATTATAAATAATTACAAAATAAAAAAGGTAGTGAGAAAACAGAAAACCTCATTACCTTTTTTATTTTATTTGCTTGAGTAATTTAAAACATAATACAATTACAGGTATTTATTCAGTTATTTGTATTTGTCAGTATTATTATTGGTTCCTAAACTGTCTATTATTGTTATAACAAGTCCTCGAATACTGTTTTCCGTAGTTCGGTAAGGTGCTATTCTAAGTGTATAGAATCGTCCGTTCATTGCCGTTACCTCACGGTCTATAGATATTAAATCTTTAAGAACGGTTTTGGCATCTTTTTCTATGTCCTCATCTGGAAAACTATGGGCAAAAATTTGTATAGGCCGGCCTATGTCATGCTCCATAAGCTGAAATTCCCTTCCTACATATTCGGTAAATTTACGAATATTAAGTTTGCTGTCAACAAAAAGTATACCAATCATAGTAGATGAGAGGAAATTGGATAGGTCGTTTGTCATCATTGTCAATTCATCTAATTTAAGCTGATGTTCGGTATTTACGGTGTAAAGCTCTTCATTAACAGACTGAAGCTCTTCAGTAGAACTTTGCAGTTCTTCATTTGCCGTAAGCAGTTCCTCGTTGGCTGCCTGAAGCTCCCCATTTACGGTTTCCAAACGCTGAATAGTTGAACGTAAATCATTTTGTGATACCTGAAATTCATGCTCTAAGTCGGCAATACGTCTGGCAGCTGTAGCATCAATATCGTATTTTTCAATAGTGCCATCAGTTTCAGGATGTCTGTTTTCATAAAACAGCACAGCTGTAAGAGTGCTTTTTTCTCCATGTTCTGCCGGTATTGGCTGTACTTGAAGGTCAACTACTTTCCTTCCTGAAGGACAGTCAACAACTATATCTGTATAAGTTATAGGCTCTTTTTCGTTTCGGCAGCGGCTAAGGGCAGTAGATGCGGCTAAAGACAAGTCTTTATTAAGCATACTGAAAAAATTAAGTGTTGCTTTGCCCGGTGCAAGAGTGAAATAATCATTGTAATTTCCAAAAAAGTGTATTATGGAATCATTTTGATCCAGCACAACTGAGGCAGGAAGGAATGTTTCCAAAAATTTAGTATATGCTATCTCCTGGCTTCTGTCTTCATTTTGGCCGTTTAATGAGTATGAACTGTTAAGGGATATGGCCTTGATATTAGGTATGTTAAATGTAGGCGGTGTAAGGTCTTCAACTTTGCCTTCACCTTTATGCAGATATATCTTTTCAGGACCACAAACCGGTTTAAAAAGATTGGCATATTCACTGGCTGTTTCGCTTTTGCCAAGAAATAGATAACCGTTGTTTTTAAGTGCTGAATGGAATATTGCAAACAGCCCACGACGAAGTACAGGCTGGAAATATATCATCACATTACGGCAGATTATCATGTCAAGTTTGCCGAATGGCGGATCAGAAAACATATTATGCGGTGCAAATACTATCATACGACGAATTGGTTTAGAAATTATATATTGATCGTTTTGTTTAATGAAAAAGTGTGACAGACGATCAGGGGTTACATCATCTATAATGTTTTCCGAATATATACCTTTGCTTGCCTGTTCAATAGCTCTTCTGTCTACATCAGTAGCAAATATTTTAATATCACGTTTTACCTGAAGCTCATCCAATACTTCCTGAAAAAGTATGGCTATGGAATAAGCCTCTTCACCGGTGGAACAGCCGGCACTCCAAACACGTATAGGGTCTGTTTCATTAGTACGTTCAACTATTTTGTATATGGCATTATACTTTAATTTTTCAAAAAACGGTGCATCTCTGAAGAAATTAGTTACACCTATAAGTATTTCCCTAATAAGAATATTGACTTCATCGTTGCTGTCGCCAAGTAACCTTGCAAATTCTGCAAGAGTAGAGCTGTGAGTTACAAGCATACGGCGCTCTATTCGCCTTAGTATAGTGGAACGTTTGTAGTATGTAAAATCTATGCCGCTGGCATTTTTTAAAATAGTGTATATATGTGCAAGAGTGTCATCCTCTGACAGTATGGCTTCATCCTCTGCCGGGCTTTCATTTCTTGGATTGCGGAGCAGAAGATTTGTAGTTGAAAAATTAAGTATTTCATCGGCTATTTCTTCCGGGGAAAGTATAAAATCTGCCAAACCGGTTTGGATAACACTTTTTGGCATTCCGTCAAATTTAGCTGTTTCAGGTTCCTGAGCTATAACAAGACCGCCGTATTCCTTAACTGATTTTACGCCTTTTGTGCCATCTGAACCGGTGCCGGATAAAACTACGGAAATGGCATGTTCGTGTTTTTCTTTGGCTAATGAATTAAAAAATATATCTATTGGATGATTAAGCGTACCGGAAGGGTAGTCAGATAGCATAAGCTTGCCGTGTTCTAATGTCATATATTTTTTAGGCGGTATAAGGTATACTGTATTTGGTTTGACAGTCATTTCATTTGTTGCCTGAAGCACCAACATTTCGGTATGTTTGCCTAAAATATCGGCCATAAGACTTTTATAGTCCGGCGAAAGATGCTGAACTACCACAAAGCTTAAACCGCTGTTATTTGGCATGCAGCCAAAAAACTGCTGTAATGCCTCAACGCCTCCGGCAGATGCACCTATACCAATTACAAGCAGGTCGGCGGCTCGGTCCTGCTCTTTTAAAGATTCGTTATCATTTGCCATATTCAAGCCTCCTAACCAAATTACATGCCTCTGTTATTTTTGGCAGAGTGCAGATATTTTTCTTCAAATAGTTCTGCCGGCATTGGCCGGTCGTAATAATAACCCTGAGCACAGACACAGCCGGCATCTGTAAGTATGACTATTTGGGATTTATTTTCTACGCCTTCAGCCACACAAAGCATATCACATTTGTGGCATATCTTTATAATGTCATGAACAAGCATTCTTCCTCTTTTATTATCAACAAGACTTGATATAAGGCTTCTATCCAATTTTACATACTCAAATTTAACATTTGTAAATATTGATATATTGGAGTAAGCAGAACCAAAGTCATCCAGTGCAAAGCTTATTCCAAACTCTCTGAAACTTTCCATAACACTGCTTAAAGAACTGCATTCCACATTTATGCCATGTTCTGTTATTTCCAGTTCTAAAAGATTTGGCGACAAAAGAGGGTAGTGGCTTTGTATAGCCAGTACAGAAGCTAAAGCAGTAGGGTCAAACAGCGTTATACGTGAAAAATTAACGGAAACACGTACCGGCTTTAAACCTGCCTGTCTCCATGTATCCATTTGTGCCAATGTTCTGTCAAGAACATAAAGGTCCAGCTCTCTAATATCTCCCGTTTTTTCAAGTTCTTTTATAAATCTGTCAGGAGGTATAATATTTCCGGCTTCATCTATGCCACGTACAAGAGCTTCAACACCTAAAAGAGAGCCATTGCCCATGTGTACCTTTGGTTGGAAATAAACCTTAAACCGCCCAAGACGTATTGCATTTTTTATATTAATTAAAGGCTTTTGGGCTAATGACATGCTGTTTGGTCCAGTAATGCTTTTTATATTCTCACACTTCATAATTGAACGGGCTTCGTTGACTAATGTTTTTCCGCTGAATACACCTTCTGCCCATGTAAAGCCTATACGTACATATTTTGGATACATGCGCTGCAGATTTGAACGTATTCTGTTGCAGCGGCCTATAAATACTTGCCTTGTTATATTAGGACACAAAGCCACAAATTCAGCGTCCCAAGTACGGAATATATAAGAATGCCCGAATATGTCTTCTAATGTTTTGGATACATACCAAAGAAGTCTGCTGCCATACTCAAACCCCTTAGTGCTGTTTATAGATGATATATTAGGTATATCAAGGCATACAGCACCCATAGAACTGTAAACATCTGAATTAAGAGAGTATATAACATTGGTATAGGATCTGAGGTTTGGCAGTTCGCTTATAAACAGTTTGGAAGTATTCCTTGACACATGTGTTTTTGAACTAAAGCGCTTGTGCTCTCCCAATATGTAAGGTATGAGGGCATTTGCTGTTGAAACATCCATTGTGTGATCCTTAGGATTTTCAATGCATAAAAAGCCTAATATTTTATTATTTTCAATAAAAGGAAAAGTTATAAAATACCAATTATTGGTTTTTTCCTGTGTTTTCTCATTAAAAGACGATGTTCGTGAAAGAAATACCGGACGTTTTTCATTCATACATTTTTTCAATATTGGAAACCGCTCAACAAATAATCCCGAAACTGCCTGCTGTATGCTTGTTTTTCTTGCTGATGTCCATTCAAAGGGCATTGTTACAACATGGCGTTTTTCTCCAAGAGCCATTATGTACACACGATCGGCATCATAGTATTTGCCTATAAGACTAAGTACACTGTTAATGGAAGACTCCATAGAGTCAGATGAGAGCATGGCAGATACACAGCTGAGTATAACATCTTTTTGAGATTCTAAAAGAGGACGAACTAAGCCTTCTGAACCAACTATAAGCTGTTCGGCTTTTAAAGTCTGATTAAGCTTGCTCCAAAATATATCATTATTTTCTTGTGCAAAAGCTACAGTATCGGCTGCCGCATTGTGCCAAAGCTGACAAATATTAAGGCAGTTTGTTGTCATTGAAATAAAGTTTGCCTGTTTTATATTTGCACAGTCAACACCCGCAATAAACCGCATGGAGTTCATAACAGGAATATACGATAGTGAAACACGGACAAATGAAAAAGCATCCTCAATCTGTCGTTTCAAATCTTCATGGGAATGTATATCAGGGAAAAATACAACTAAACTTGATAAGTTATATTGCCCAATTATGCAGTTAGGCCCAAGGGCTGTGGATATTGCCGCAGCTATGTCATAGCGCTTATTATTTATTGAAAAATCACATTCTGCAAACAATTTTTCTATACCGCCAAACTGTATCATGGCTATGGCACATTCCTGAAACCCGCCTTTTTCGATTTGAAATTCAATAAGTGCCTGAGTAGTGGCTTTGTTATATAATCCTGTTGCTTTGTCCAGTACAATATTTTTTTTAAGTTCAATTTCACGCTGATGCTTTAAATCTGACTGAATAATGTATGTAAATAAGTAAATATGGTCTGTAAAAGGGTCTTTTACAAGGTTTATAACATGAGTTACATAGCGTATATTTCCGCAGCCGTCTATTCGCCTGTAATTTATGTTAAGCCATCTTTTACTCTGTGCATAAAATTCCATAAGGCTTGCTGTGTTAAAATATGCAGACAGTGACTGACTGTTATCTTTGCAGAATATTTTGCTTTCTTCCTGTTTTAGAATATTACTGCATCTGTCATTAGAATATTGTCCGCTTAAGTCTTTGCCTTCAATCCAAAACTCTTTAATTGTGTCTTCTGTAAGGTTTGCCTGCAAACCAAATATAAGATATGCCGTTAATGACTCCGGCAAAAAACGTTTTATTGGTGATTTCACGTCCTGCCCTGAAAATTCATGAGGCAGTTTTTCAACTATTCCTACGGCTTTAACAGCTAAGCCTGAATCATCATAAAGCATTCTGTAAGACATTGTTTTCCAGCCGTAACAGCCGGTATCGTGATACTGCATTATAAAATTTCCGTAGCCCTGAGTTTTGCCGCTAAGCAGCTCATTGGCAAATTCTCTATAGTGTGAAATTGAATTAGGATGTATCCATCCGTTTTTAATTATATATTCAGGAAAATCACCATGAACCGATTCTGAAATTCCACCCATACTTTCATATCCAAATACAGTTATGCTCTTAGAGGTTAAATCTACTTCCCACATACCCTGAGTAGTCTGCTCAAATGCACTTTTAAGCCTTTCATTTATCTCAATGAGTTTATTCTCTTTTTCCTTGAATTTTGAAATATCCGTTGCTGTAACAAGCATAACAGGGTGAGAATTGTTATATTCTATTTTTGAAGCATGTATATGCCACCAATACCATGTTTTGCTATCCGGAGAAACACGTGTTATGCAGTCAACAGCCTTGTTGTTTTCAAGCCCGCTGTAGAGAGCAGAATTTAATCCTATAATGTCGTCGGGATGAACAATAGATGAAATATTCTTTGGAAGTGTATATGTTTTTAAGTCAACACCAAGAATTCTGCAAAAACTGCTGCTAACATATATAATACGTATCTGTTCGCTAATTTCCAAAAGTGAAACAGCGCTTTCCATGTTTTCAAGCAGTTCGCTTAAAGGAATGGTGTTTACAGGAAGAAAATCATCATTTTCTGTTCCTTCTGAAAGACTCTCGTTATGTTTTACAAAAAAGCCATGCTTGCCGCTTTCCTTTGCTTTATAAAGAGCCAAATCTGCTGACTGATACAGCTCATTAAATTTTAATCCCGTACCGGAAGCTATGTTTATGCCTACACTGGCAGTAATTGTTATACATGGATTATTTCCAAGAACAAGTTGAAGCCTTTCACAAATTTCGTTTCCTTTTCTTCGTACTTGTTTTTCGGATATATGCCCGGATAATAGTATTATAAATTCATCCCCGCCAAGTCTGCCTACAATATCTGTTGCTCTGAATAAACTTGATAGTATGCGGGCTGATTGCCGTATAGCTTGGTCACCGGCCTGATGTCCCAATGTATCATTTACCTGCTTAAAATTATCTATATCCACAATAAACATGGCACACATATCGTCTTGTGACATATTATTTAAACGTTGATTTATGTACATTTCAGCAGTTACACGGTTTAACAGTCCTGACAATGCATCTTTTGAGGCTCTTTCCTTTAGTTCCTCAAATTTATGTTTCAGATCTTGAGAGACAGACTGAGCATTGATATTTTCTGACATAACCATTTCTCCCCCTTATTAAATGGTATAATGTCGCAATTTTCTGATATTAAATATAAATTTAGTAATATCAAAACTGAGTATAAACAAAAAAACTTATATGAATCAACTGAAAGATGTAAATTACATATGAAATTCAGTGTCTGTTATTGAAAATATAAGCTATTAAATCAAAATTTTAGCCATTAAATCAGAAAAAATTATTAATTTATCCTAATAAAGCAAATATACCATTTTTTTATTTACAATACAATAAGAAAGACCTTTTTTCGTGTAATTTTATGTATTAATTATTATATTAAATTTTTGTATGAAAATATTTTTGTTTTATAATTCATAAATATTTTTTTATTCTAATATACAGCATATATAATTTACTGCGAAATAAATTTAATTTATATAAAAGATATAAAAATGCTTATTATAATTAATAAAAATTGTTTAATTTATTGAAAAATATATATCTACAGTGTACTATATATGTAAATAGACGATGTTTTTTAAAATTTTATATGAAGTTGGTTCAAATACAATTTAGAGCATGCTCTCTTAAGAAATCCGTGGTATGGAGGCGATGAACTATGGCAAATATTTCAAGTGCAAGTGGAAAAATAACTTTAAAAGGAAACTGGACTCAGGAATATATCGACGCTTTTGAACCTGTGTTAGACTTATGGGGGTTTTACGGTGAATACGGTATTCAAAGCTGCGACGGTTTTGATGAAGAACATCTTACAGCAGACTTTTTTGGTTGCGGAAGATGGTCATTTTCAGGAACTTTGGATTCATTTGAGAACTGGACAAGACAATGGTTTAAAGACAAGCCTAAAAGACCAAATGGTGAGCTTATTTGTACTACTACCGAGGAGCAGTATAATAACTTCCTTAAAATAATGAGTGAAAACGACCTTATTATTGAGATTGATTTTGAGGATGTAGAAGAGGGCTGCGGTGTTCATATTCATGAAGTAGGTCAGTTTACTTCAGACGACGGAAGCTGCATAAGCTATGAAACAATATCTTGTGAGGATATTATTCCTACCTGGGATGATAAAAGTGCCCTTAATGCTGCCGTAGATTTTTTTGAAAAATTCCTGACAGACGTGGACAGAAAGAAACTGCGTAAGTGGGTAAAAAATAATGTAATACCTACAGATATATTTGAAGAAACAGATGATGAGACAATATTAGGATATTTCTGCGATTATGGACAAGACCCATTTGTTGAATTTTGTGTCAAGTTTTCTCCTGATACAGATGAGTGGACAGACTTTAACGAAGCATACGAGGATATGAGTGGCTGCCTTGTAGAAGAAAACATAGACGAAGAATATTACGATGAATTTGATGATTACGATGACGAAGACGATGACGAAGATGAAGACGACGAAGAATATGATGTAAACGACTGGGATACAGAACCGCAGTATCCGACAGAAGATATAGACAGCCTTGAATTTGAAGGAAAGGCTTTTGTGCTTACAGGGGATTTCCAAAACTGTGACGGTGACAGAAAAGCCGTTGAAGAAATGATTGTTCAAAAAGGCGGAAGATGTACCGGTGCTGTAAGCGGCAAAACAAACTACCTTGTATTAGGTGATTTTGGTTCGGCTGGAGCTAAAAAAGTTGAAAAAGCTCTTGAACAGAAAGAAAAAGGAAAGGATATTAAAATTATAACCGAGTACGATTTGTTCAGGTTTTTAAAATGAACAAGGGGGATTATATATGAGCAATATTAATGAGTTTGAATTTTATAATTCCGGTTGGAATAATGAAAGATGGGAATTAAGATATAAAGGCGAAGATAAAGACGTGGTTATACCTGAGGAGCTTATAGCACAGGCTGAAGGTAAATTTACAGTTGCTGTTTCTGCTGAAAATCCAAATGAAATAGAGAGTATTTCTATTCCAAAAAATGTGCCTGATGTATGGCTGGGTACTCTTTATGGCGGAAGAGAATTGAAAAAAATAACAGTTGACCCTGAAAACCAGTATTTAAAAGATATAGAAGGTGTGCTTTATACAAAAGACGGCAAAAAGCTTATAAAGGCACCTGCTCAGATGACAGGAAAATATATTGTGCCTGAAGGTGTTGAGGAGATAGAAGCATTTGCATTCCAAAATTCACACTTTGATGAAATTATTTTGCCGGATTCGTTGAAAAAAATCGGAACGGGTGCTTTTCAGTACAGTGATATTAAAAAAATGACTGTTCCTAAGGGCATTACAGAAATAGAAGATGGTGTTTTCAGTGACTGCCGTGAATTGGAAGAATTTGAGCTTTTGGGCAATGTAAAAATAAACTATATGTATATGGATATGGACCCTGAAATGGAACAGAGAATATCAGGAGAGGCTTTTTCAAGACCTGCGGAGTGTTATATACTTGCATGTTTAAAGATATATCCAAACTTGGAAAAGTGCAGAAGAAAATTTATAGCTGCTGCTAAAAGAGGCAAAAAAGAAAAGATACTTCAGTATCTTTTAAGCACAATGCCGGATAAGCCTGTTCAAAAAGGCACATTTGAAATAGCCGATTTGGATAATGGAGAAGCTGCAATCAAGTCATACAGTGGTGAAGAGGCAGTAATTGAAGTACCTGCTGAAATTGACGGCAAAAAAATAACGGCAATAGGCAAGGGAGCTTTTGAGAAAAATGAATATATTGAAAAGCTTACTGTGCCTGATGGTGTGACAACTATTGAAAATAACGCCTTTAAGGGATGTATATCTTTGGAAGAGGTTAAACTTCCTGAAAGCTGCACAGCTATTGGTGTTTCAGCTTTTGAAGACTGTAAAGCCCTTAAAAAAGTAAACTTGCCTAAAGGTATATTTGTTTTGGCAAAAAAGGTATTTAAAAATTGCGTTTCTCTTGAAAGTTTGGATATTCCTGATAAAGTTGTAAAAATAGATGATCAGGCTTTGTATTATTGTGAAAGTTTAATGGACATAACTCTTCCGGAAGGACTTACATATCTTGGCAGGGAATGTTTATATGCCTGTGGATTTAACTATGGACCGGTGCTGGAAGGAGAATGGGGCTACAGCAAAAGAAAGTTTTATATTCCGTCTTCTGTAACACAGATTGACGACGGCGGAAACGGTATATTTGCATGTTATCCAAAGGCTAAAGAGCTTTTTGGAGTTTTTGAATATAAAGTTATACTCCAAGTAAAAAAAGGCTCTGTTGCTCATAGATATGCTGCCAAAAAGAAAATTCGTTTTGAGCTGATTGACTGAATTTTATTTCTGTAATAAAGGGGAAAATATACATGGATAAGAACCTAAACGAAACAGAAGAACTCAGGAAAAAACTTCTTGCCGATGTGTATGCCGGAGCAGTATCAGGCATGCCGGCTATGTTTTTGGATGAAAGCAGGATACGTAGTGCAGATGATGAGGAAATTAAAAAAATAGCGAAAGAGTATGGATATTAATACTGTTAATTTAATACAGTTTAATAAAAAGCAGTTTTATGTTTAAAAACATATTTCAGTAAATAAGAATACTAAAATAAAAGAGCCAATATACACATTTATATTCAGTGTATTATTGGCTCTTATTTTTAAAAGCTTATTTAATACCAGTCATGTTTTTCGTTTCTGTCAAGGGCATTTATACGGTTCATGTCATCCTCAGTCAGTTCAAAACCGAATAAGTCAAGGTTTTCTTTTATATGTTCAGCGTTGCTTGAGCCGGGAATTACAACTACGCCTTTTTGCAGATTCCAGCGTAAAATTACCTGTGCCGAAGTTACTCCGTGTTCTTTTGCAATATCTGAAATAACTTCGTTTCCCAAAAGCTCCGCTGTATATCCTCTGCCACCGAAAGGATACCAGCCCTGAACTACAATGCCGAGATTTTGTATATACGGTATTACATCGTTTTCCTGATAATACGGATGAATTTCATTTTGCACCAATGCCGGTGTTATATTAACCTGCGGAAGAAACTCCTCTAATTCTTCCACATACCAGTTTGATAAGCCTATAGAATGTATTTTGCCTTCATTTACGGCTTTTTCCATTGCAAGATATGCTTCAACATCGCCATTACCCGGGTGATGAAGGAGCATCATATCAATATAGCCAATGTCCAATTTTTCAAGGGCTTCGTTAATGGCTTCT
This sequence comes from uncultured Clostridia bacterium, assembly GCA_944384255.1. Taxonomy (GTDB): domain Bacteria; phylum Bacillota; class Clostridia; order Lachnospirales; family Anaerotignaceae; genus Neoanaerotignum_A. Next base: position 1,131 of record CALWSS010000010.1, on the reverse strand, counting down.
TCGGCATTTTCAAACTGGCTTGGATACAGTTTTGTAATAACAAAAATTTCTTCTCTTGGTACATTGGAGTTTCGTATGGCTCTGCCTACAGCTTCTTCATTGTGATACATATATGCCGTATCAATTAACCGTCCGCCGTTTTCCAATAAAGCAGTAACGGAGTTGTAGCATTCCTCGTCAGAGAGGCTGTATGTGCCAAGTCCCATAATAGGCATTTCATAACCACTGTTTAACAGTACAGTGTGTGTTTGAAAATTAAATTCTCCAACTTTTTTGTCACTTTCAGGTTCTGTATTTTCGCTTACAATTTGGGTACTGACATTTTCTGTTGTAATATTTGCCTGTTCCTGTGATGATGTGCCATTACATGCAGTAGAGAATAAACAAGTAAAAAATAATAAAATTGTGCCTATGCTTTTCGTTATCTTTCCTCCTGTTCTATCTTTTTAAGAAGCCAAATCATGTTTTCTGCAATATTATCCATGTTTAAAAGAGCTTCAGTATCTTTTAAAACATCTCCTGCCATTTGACCATAGGCCATATTCCAATATGTGCTTCCTACTACAAACATCTCATGATTGAGAAAAAAGTGATTTATGGCATCAACTGCATTTAATGCACCGCCACGTCTGGCTGAAACAATACCTGTTCCGATTTTATGCTTAAGCAAACCGGTATTCATATCACATATAACAGATGAGCGTTCTAAAAAAGCCTGCATATTGGCAGAAATATTGGCAGAGTAGACAGGTGAGCCAAGTATAATGCCATCTGATGATTTCATATTTTCAAATACGGATTGAAAAATATCATCTTTTTGAACACAATTACCTGTTTTGCCACAGGCAAAACATGCCCGGCATGGTTTTATAAAACTGCCTGCAAACTGTATGTATTGTGTTTTGATACCTTCGGCACTCAGTTTTTCCAATATGCGGTTAATTAGAATATGAGTATTTCCGTTTTTTCTTGCACTGCCGTTAATTGCCAAAACTTTCATTTAATTCCTCCGTTTTGTCTAAATAATCAAGAAGTATTTTATAAACACATCTTGTATATTTTTTCAACATCAGAAGGCATTAAATTCTTTAAACCGGTAATTGGGCCGCCGGCACAGGCATGCTCTGCCAT
>CALWSS010000009.1 GCA_944384255.1 uncultured Clostridia bacterium | reverse complement strand
AAAAAAAGCGCGAAACGAGATTCGAACTCGCGGCCCTCGCCTTGGCAAGGCGATGCTCTACCACTGAGCCATTCGCGCATATTATGCAGTCGAGGGGACTTGAACCCCTACCCAGTTTACCCGGACTAGATCCTTAGTCTAGCGCGTATGCCAATTCCGCCACGACTGCACATTTAATAAAAAAATCATCAGCATTGGTAATTTTATCACTACATGATATTAAAGTCAATAGTTTTTTAAAAATTTGCGTATTTTGCCATAAAATACAATATATATTAAATATGTATTACTTTTTTACTCTAAAATAGACAACATACAGTATTAGTGCTATAATTAAAATTAAGTTAAGGAGGTAAATATATGAAAAAAATCAAAATAATATTTATGTCTTTGCTGATTATTATGATAAACTGCCAAATTATATACGGTTTTACAGCCAAAAACCCATACACCGAAAAATGTATTTGCCCCGTTTTAACATATCACGATGTACGGCTTGATGACTCATATACAAACGACTGGACTGTATCTGCCGAAAAATTTGAAAATGACATAAAACAATTAATAGAAAACGGCTATACCCCCATATTCACAAAAGACCTTATAAATGCAATTAACTGTCAATTTGAGCTTCCAGAAAAGCCTGTTATACTACAGTTTGACGACGGATACCAGTCATTTTTTAACATTGTATATCCCATACTTTATAAATACAACATAAAAGCAGAAGTTTACATAATTACAGACTATACAAAAGACATTCCTTTTGTTAATAACACAGATGCATTTCTTAGCTGGCCTCAGCTTAAAGTTATGTCTGACTCCGGCTTGGTGTATATAGGCCTTCATGGTAAAACACACCAAACGGTTATAGGCAGTGATTTTACAAAAGAAAAGCTTCAAAGCGACATTAATTTAGCATGGAACGAAATAGAAAGCCATTTAGGACCACAACCACATTATTATGTATATCCAAACGGCCTTTTTAACAGCGAAACACTGAAAAATATTGATAACTTGGGCACACAGATGCAGTTTATATGGGTTTGGTATCTTTCATATAATGTAAAAAACTATAATGTTCTGCCAAGAGCAAATATAGATAAAAATAATGATATTATTTCCACTATAGATTATTTCAACAGTGCTTTAAAGCTGAAAATCAGATAATACAGAAATTATTTTTAACATTATGCAGAAATAAACGCCCTGTTATATGGGCGTTTATTTATTTGAATTTAACCTTGTTTTATAATTTAAAGCTGTATTCTAATAAATCAAAATTCTATTATTTAAGCATAAAAGACAATAAATTTTAAATAATCTATTAACTGTTGGCAGTCATAGATTTTTATTTTATGTTATTTTAAGTATACATCATGCATTTCTTTTAAGTTCATGCTCTCTTCTGTGCTGTTTCCTTCTTCGTCATTCAAAACATATTTAATTTCGTTTTCACTATCAAAGAAACAATACATGTTTTTATATTTATTTTCCCCTTTTATAGTTGAAACTAAAACAGAATTTTGCCCATTATAATCAGAGCTGTAAATCTTAAAAGTTCTCGAATTTTCATCCTCTTCTCTAGTCATATAATACAGCTTGTCATCTGTAAACGTCATAGCTGCATTAGGAATTTGATTAATTACATTTCCATTCCAGTCAAACCAATACAAAGTAACAAATGATTCAACATCATAAGCTTTAGGTGCGGCAAGAATAAAGTCCTCAGAACAATCCAAATAATCGTTGCTGTATGCTGCAAATGTAAGGCCACTGTTTAATTCTTCAATACTATTTTTGAAAACATCATATATAAATGAAATATTCTTTCCCGGGCCGTAAAATGCTGAAATAAGGAGTTTATCAAAATGTCGGCCTATTAAATCCAAGTCGCTTTCAGCAAAATTCCAATCTTCCTGGCTTTTAAGCTTTATTATGCTTATTAAAGTCTTTTCATGGGTTTTGTTATTTACTAAAACAATACCGGCGTTAAAATCAACATAATCATCTGATTTTAAATCATTGAATTCAGACAGTGTAAATATATTTTCACACTCTGAGGCATCATCAACAGATACAAAATCATACTTATATTTTGTAAAAAATTCATTTATCTTATTTTCAATTATTTTATCGTGTGTTTTTTCATAACCTCTATATAAAACAGCTATGGCTTTATCCGGGTATCCGGCTGATATATAGGAATCAGATAAATCAATATAATTTTGAGCAAAGTCCGGGTCAGATTGGAGTGCTTTTTCAAAATTCGCTGCTACATCATCAAATTCACTATTATCAAAAACCATATTTTCTGATTGTGTCTGCTTTTCAAATAATTTATCTTGTAGTTTGCACGATGTTAAAACTGCCGAAGCAATACAGCAAACCACAAGGAGCAGCGCTTTTTTCATAAAATACTCACCTCTCCGTTAAAAAATCCAAACAAACATAACTTACATTAAAATTATACCATATAATTCTAATATTAAAATATAATATTTAATTGAGAACAATAAGTTAATCAATACTTAATAAATACAGCAATTTAATATGTATTTAAAACAAGTACCGTTTTATATAATACACGAATTTTATAAATTTATTTAGCAGTACTGTTGAGAGTTCTAATTCTATTATTAAGCGCAACTAATTTGATAACTATATTTATTTGAGATTGTATTATGATATATGAGATTATAAAAAAACCGCCAAGGCAAAATGAACTGAACCCAAAAAGTTAAACAATATTTTCAAATAAAAATTGTTCAAGAAGCCATAAGGGCTTGTTGTCTGTAAAGAGCAGGTGACAAGCCCTTTAGCTTTGTCTTAATACGTTTATTGTTGTA
>CALWSS010000008.1 GCA_944384255.1 uncultured Clostridia bacterium | reverse complement strand
AGCGCTTTTTTAGTTGAAGTTTTGAATAGTTTAATGGTAAGTTGCAGAAAGAAATTGGCTAAATTAATTCATTATAATTTATTCTTGGTTATTTTATTCCTCCTCAGTGTCTGTGATTGTTTGGTCTATTTGATTATCAGTGTGTGTGCCTTCTTGATTTTCAGGACGTTCTTTTCTTTCAGAAACAGTTACGCTTTGAGCTGTAACTTGTTCATTTTGCATGTCTGAGTCTTCTGTCATTTCAACTTTAATCATCATGCCTTCTGATATATCGCTTAATTGAGCTTGGGTTTGTGTGTCACCTTCTTGAGTATATATTGTTGTAGAATCGTTAATTATAACTGTTTTTTCATCTCCTTGAGGTTTTTGTCCGTCTTCAGGCTTTTCAGGCGGTGTTTGAGTTAATTGGTCTTGGTTTGTTTCAGGCTCTAAATAAGGCTTTTCATCATCCGTTTGTGGTGGAGCCTTTAAATCTTCATCGGCAGCTTCTTCGTTTGAAAGTTTTTCAAATTGTCTGCCGCCTCTGCGGCCCGGTGAAGTTTGAATTGTTATTGTTCCATCATCGCAGGACAAAACAGTACCCATTAATATATTTTTGTCAAATTCTCTATCTTCATTTTGGCCTGAAGCAGCTGATGTTTGTTCTGTTGTTTGCTCACTTGTTTGTTCATTTGTTGTTTGAGCCATAACACATACACTGCTTAAAGCCAAAGCTGTCGTTACTGACAGTAAAGTAAGTATTTTTCTTTTCATTTAATCATCCTTTCTTTCATTGATTTTTTGTTACAATGAAAGTATAGGATTTACATGTGAATATATTATGAGCTGAAATTGAATTTATAGTGATTTTACAGTGAAAAATATTTACAGTTCCAATACTGCTCTTACAGGGCTTCCGTCGGCATTTTCTATTTTAAGAGGAAAACAGTATAATTTATAATTTCCCGGTTTTACATGACTTAAATCAATGTTTTCTAATATAAGAGTTTTGTTTAAAAGCAATGTTTTGTGAACAGGAAAATTGCTGTTTGTTTCGTCTTCAATATCAATGTTTTCTGTGCCTGCTATAAGTATTTCTGTATTTTTTAAATATTCCGCTCCAGATTGTGTTAAATAAATATTTTTTCCGTTGGTTTTAAACAATATTGAATTTATGCCTTTTAATTTAAGGCCGGAAATAAATTTTTCGTCTATTGAATTTAAACCGGATACATCGGCAACAAGGGAATTTGTTATTAAATATTTTAAGTCTAAATCGGCAATACTTTCTTTAGTATTAAAAAAGTGCAGTGGTGCATCTATATGTGTTCCGGTATGAGTTCCCAAAGAAAGACTGCAAAGATTAAAGCCGTCTTTTTCAACAGTAAATATTTGTTTAAGTTTAAATTCCGGGTCACCGGGATAGACTTTTGTATTTTCTTTAAGAGGTACTGTTATATCTATAAGCATATTTAATCCCTTTTTTCAGCAATAAAATTGATATTTTTATACAAAGTATGTTATACTACTTTTATATATTTTACAAGGAGGGTTTAATAATGGCTGTAACAGTTACAAAAGATACAAAAATCGGCGATTTACTTATGATTGACAGACGTATTGCCGTTCTTCTTATGCAGGCAGGCATGCATTGTGTAGGCTGCCCTTCATCAGCAGGTGAAACTCTTGAAGAGGCAAGCATCGTTCACGGTATGGATGCCAACAAGCTTGTAAGTGCTATAAACGAGTTTCTTGCTAAAGAAGCAGAGTAATGACGACGGCTCCGTAAGGAGCCGTTTTTTCCAGAATATTTTTAATTGTGTTTAGCTAAAATCCTGTTTTGTAATAAAAATGCAGTTTGTACTTTAGTTTTATATATAAGGAGCAGTTTTATGAAAAAAGTAATGCTTGTATTCGGCACACGACCGGAAGCTATTAAAATGTGCCCGCTTGTAAATGAATTGAAATCAAGAAAAAGTTTTAAAACAGTTGTTTGTGTAACGGGTCAGCACAGACAAATGCTCGACCAGGTTTTAAAGGCTTTTAATGTAGAGCCGGAGTATGATTTATCTATTATGAAGGATAAACAGAATATTTTTGATGTTACAACAAATATTTTAAACAGAATAAAAGAAGTTCTTGAAAAAGAAAAGCCTGATGTAGTACTTGTGCATGGTGATACAACTACTACTTTTACAACGGCTTTAGCATGTTTTTACCTTCAGATACCTGTTGGTCATGTTGAGGCAGGCCTTAGAACATATAATATTTATTCTCCGTATCCTGAGGAATTTAACCGTCAGGCAGTTGGAATTATTGCAAGATTTAATTTTGCACCTACAGAAGTTTCAAAAGGTAATCTTTTAAAAGAAGGCAAAAATGCTGATACGATTTTTGTAACTGGCAACACTGCCATAGATGCTCTTAAAACAACAGTACGGGATGATTATGAAAATGAGCATTTAAAATGGGCAGAAGGCAGCCGTCTTATAATGCTTACAGCTCACAGACGTGAAAACTTAGGTGAGCCTATGCATCACATGTTCAGAGCAATACGACGTATTGTAGATGAAACACCTGACATAAAAGTTATATATCCAATACACATGAACCCTGTTGTAAGAAAAGCAGCAGATGAGGAACTTGGTGATGATAATAGAATCCGAATTATAGAACCTCTTGATGTG
>CALWSS010000007.1 GCA_944384255.1 uncultured Clostridia bacterium | reverse complement strand
TCACCGTTTGCTGTATCAGCCAAAAAATCAAGAGCATTGTTTTCCAAATTTATTTTGAACATGCCATAACCTTTTTTGCTGTCTGTAACGGCACGCTGTATAAGTGTTTTAATATCTTCTGTATTAAGCTGATAAAGCTCAAATATTATACTTCGGCTTACAAGGGCCTTATTAACCTCAAAATACGGGTTTTCGGTAGTTGCACCTATTAATATTATTGTTCCGTCTTCAACATGTGGCAAAAGAGCATCCTGCTGTGTTTTGTTAAACCTGTGAATTTCGTCTATAAAAAGTATTGTTTTGTTTTGAGAAACTGCAAGCCTGTCTTTAGCCTCAGATACAACTTCCTTAATATCCTTTATTCCGGCAGTTGTTGCATTTATCTGCACAAAAGAGCGTTTTGTTGTATTGGCAATAATTCTGGCAAGTGTGGTTTTGCCTGTTCCAGGCGGGCCGTAAAATATAACAGAACTTAAATTATCGGCTATAATTGCTCTGTAGAGCATTTTCCCTTTGCCTATAATGTGTTTTTGTCCAACAAACTCGTCCAGAGTTTCAGGCCTCATTCTGGCTGCCAAAGGTGCTGTTTTGTCTGCATTTAGCTGCCTTGTATATTCAAATAAATCCATTTAAACCACTTCCGTTAAATATCAAAAAATCTTTCACAGGCAGCAGCAAAACCGTTTTTATCATTTGTTAATGTAACAAAATCAGCTGCCTTTTTAACTTTATCTGCTGCGTTGCCCATAGCCACACCTGTTCCGCAAAACTCAAGCATTCCCAAATCGTTTAAGTCATCGCCTATTGAAACCGTTTCATCTGGAGGTATTCCAAACTCCCTGCATAAAATATCAATTCCACGGCTTTTATCAGCACCTTTTCGGTTTAAAAAAATATATCCGTCCCACAAATTATCACGAATATCAATATTTTCAAAACCTTTTGACTTAATTTCTTCTATAATTTCGTTTTTTATATTTTTGTCACAGCCTATTGTCACCTGATAATATCCGCCTGATATTTTCTTTAAGTCATTAAAACTATTTGTATACCGTATACCGCCTAAATAGCTTTTAAAGTATCCAAAAGGTGTATGTGAATTAAAAAAATCAAATTTCATTAGCTCTTTGCTGTGTATATGCTTGTAGTATTTATATCCGTTAGAAGCTTCAGCAAAAACACCGAATTTTTCGGCTATATTTATAAGTTCTTTGGCCTCATCGTTTTCCATAAGCATGCCATGAATAGTTCTCTTATTTTTAACATCATACAAAAGTATACCGTCTATACAAACCATTGGCAGATTTATATTAAGCTTTCTGGCAACAGGCAATGCCTTTGTAATATTTCTGCCTGTACAAAGTACAGTTTTTACGCCTTTTTCGGCAAGGCGGTTTATAACATTTATATTTTTTTCAGGTATTTTTCCATTACTGTCTGTAAGGGTGCCGTCAATATCTGTAAATAGTAATTTATTCATATAAATACCGCCTTTAATAACTAAAACTAAATTTCTTTAAAACATATTCTATTAAATTTAAAAGCACATTGTCAATAGAGCTAAACTTCAAAACAAAAAATCCCACCTGCACCGGTGAGATTTTTGTTATTTAATTAGATTTATTATTTATCTTCCGAACTCATATCTTTATCCATAGCATCAGCTACTTTTTTAGAAAATGCCACAGCCTCTACAACTGTTCTTGCTCCAAAAACAACATCTCCAGAAGCATAAACTTTTTCACATGTTGTTTTTCCGTTTTCGTCAGTTATAAGGAAGCCTTTGTCAGAACCTTTAAGGCCTTCTGTTGTATTAAGAAGCTTATCTTTAGGGCTTTGGCTTATGGCAATAATTGTTGTATCGGCTTTTTCCTGCTCCAACTCATCGGCATAACCTGTTGTATTGCCTTCGTCGTCTATTAATGCAAGTTTAAAAACAGGTCCTTCGTCGTTAATTTCACAAATCTGTCTGCAAAACTTAAACTCTGCTCCGTCAAGTTTGGCATAAGCTACTTCTTCTTCTGTTGCCCTTATTTTTGTTCCCCTTGCATAAAGGGTTACATTTCTTGCACCGTTTCTAAGGCATGTTCTGGCAACATCAACGGCTGTGTTTCCTGCACCTATTACGGCTACTGTTTCACCAACATCATGGCCTTCCGGGTTTGCAAGATAGTTAATGGCATAAAGCACATCTCCACGGCTTTCGCCTGATATGCCAAGCTTTTTAGGTCGCCATACACCTGTTCCTATAAATACAGACTTATATCCGTCTTTAAACAAATCGCCTATTTCAAGTGTTCCGCCTATAGTAGTATCAAGTCTTATCTGAACACCTATTTCAAGAAGTTTTTTTCTGTATCTTTCAAGTATTGTTTTTGGCAGTCTGTAATCCGGTATACCGTACTGAAGCATACCGCCTATTTTTTCCTTTGCCTCGAATATAACAACACTGTAGCCTTCCTGAGCCAGTTTAAAAGCTATTGTTATACCAGCCGGCCCTGCACCTATTACAGCTACTTTTTTGCCGTTTTTCTCTTTGCATTTAATTTTCATTTTGTCAAAATAAGTATTTGAAACATAATATTCTATGGTGCTGAAATGAACCGGAATACCTTTTTTTCCAAGGACACAATGGCCTTCACACTGTTCATTGTGATTGCACACAAGAGCACACATCATAGAAAGCGGATTATTTTCAAAAAGCCTTTCACCAGCGGCATTAAGATTGCCGTTTTTAAGTGTTTGGATAATTTCCGGTATAGGTGTATTAACAGGGCAGCCCTTGACACAAAGCGGATTTTTGCAGTTAAGGCATCTGCTTATTTCATCCATTATATAAACTGACATAACAAACAACTCCTTTATTTAAAACACAAAAGCATTAATAAAGTACCGAAATAAAAACAATTATTTTCCGCTTATTGTACATTCATTATGTCCGTTCGTCAATGGCAAAACTTTAATTTTTTTATGTTTTTCTGTTATTTTAAGGCATTTTAATATTTTAAACACCCTGTAAAATGTCAGTAATTTAACAAATAAATTTTTACTTATTTTATAAATAGAATAATTTGCAACTCAGTGTATAAACATAGCGTCGCCAAATGAGAAAAATCTGTATTTTTCCTCAACTGCAACTTTATAAGCGTTAAGAACATTTTCTTTACCGGCTAAAGCTGAAACAAGCATTATAAGTGTAGATTCAGGCAAATGAAAATTGGTTATAAGGCAGTCAATAGCCTTAAACTTATAGCCCGGATAAATAAATATCTTTGTCCAGCCGCTTTGAGCATGAACAACACCGTTTTCGTCTGTTACTGATTCCAGTGTTCTTGTGCTTGTAGTACCTACGGAAATAATCCTTCCGCCGTTTTGTCTGGCATTATTTATTATATCAGCCTGATCCTGTTCCACAATGTAATATTCTGAGTGCATTTCGTGATTCTGCACATCGTCTACCTTAACCGGTCTGAATGTTCCAAGACCTACATGCAGTGTAACATGAGCTATTTTAACACCCATTTCTTCTATTTCTTTAAGAAGCTCTGTTGTAAAATGAAGTCCGGCAGTTGGTGCCGCAGCTGAACCGTCATTTTTGGCATAAACAGTTTGATATCTGTTTTTGTCTTCAAGCTTATGTGTAATATATGGCGGAAGCGGCATTTCTCCCGGCTCATCAAGAACATTTTCAAATAAACCGTCATAAGTGAATTTTACAATACGGTTTCCGCCTTCTACAATATTAATTACTTCACATTCAAGCTTTCCTCCGCCAAAAACAACTTTATCGCCTATTTTGGCTTTCTTACCCGGATGAGTAAGAACTTCCCATGTGTCAATATCTTTTCTTGTAAGAAGAAGCACCTCAACCCTTGCTCCTGTGCCTTTTCTTTCACCAATGAGCCTTGCCGGCATAACTTTTGTATCGTTTATAACAAGGCAGTCGCCTTCTTTAAGATATGACTTAATATCTCTAAAAACTTTGTGCTCTATCTCTCCTGTTTTTTTATCCAATACCATTAATCTGGAAGAAGCTCTGTCTTTTAAAGGCTCCTGAGCAATCAGCTCTTCCGGAAGATAATAGTTAAAATCAGATGTTTTCATTTTTATCCCCTCAATTTATATAAAATATGTTAAAATCAATTAAGCACTTCTTAAAAGCGCCGTTATCTTTCTGTATTTTAACATACAGCTATTTTTTTGTAAAACCGCAAAACAAAAAATATTAGCAAAAAAAGCAAATAGTTATTGTTTATAAACTTAAAATATTATAAAATGTATATTTAGTAATATAATCAGGGAGGAGATTTATTTTATGGCTGACGATAAAAAATTAGTTACTGCCATTACTGATATGGAAGTTGACTTTCCGCAGTGGTATACAGACGTTGTTAAAAAAGCCGAGCTTGCCGACTATTCCAGTGTAAAGGGATGTATGATAATAGAGCCTTACGGCTTTGCACTTTGGGAAAACATACAAAAACAGCTTGACGAGAGATTTAAAGAAACAGGCGTTGAAAACGTGTATATGCCTATGTTTATACCGGAAAGCCTTTTACAGAAAGAAAAAGACCATGTTGAAGGCTTTGCACCTGAAGTTGCATGGGTTACACAAGGCGGAGATAACAAACTTCAGGAAAGACTTGTTGTTCGTCCTACATCAGAAACACTTTTCTGCGACCATTACCATAATGTAATACATTCATACAGAGATTTGCCAAAACTTTATAATCAATGGTGCTCTGTTGTTAGATGGGAGAAAACTACTCGTCCTTTCCTCCGTACAACAGAATTTTTATGGCAGGAAGGCCACACAGCTCATGCCACAGCTGAGGAATCTTATGAAAAAACTATACAAATGCTTAATGTATATGCTGATTTTTGTGAAAACGTACTTGCTATACCTGTTATTAAAGGAGAAAAAACAGAAAAAGAACGTTTTGCCGGTGCTAAAAACACATATACAATAGAAAGCCTTATGCACGATGGAAAGGCTCTTCAGTCTGGCACAAGCCACAACTTTGACGACCTTTTCTCAAAGCCATTTGAAATTCAGTATACAGATAAAGACAATAAACTTCAGTATGTTCATCAAACATCATGGGGACTTTCAACTCGTATTATAGGCGCCATAATAATGGTTCATGGCGACAACAGCGGTCTTGTTCTTCCGCCAAGAATTGCTCCTATACAGGTTATGGTTATACCTATAGCTATGCAGAAGGAAGGCGTTGTTGAAAAAGCTCAGGAATTAACAGACAGACTTAAAAAAGTAGTAAGAGTTAAAAACGACTTAACAGATAAAAATCCTGGCTGGAAATTCAGTGAGTATGAAATGAAAGGTGTTCCTCTTCGTATTGAAATAGGCCCTAAAGATATAGAAAAGAACCAGTGTGTACTTGTAAGAAGGGATACTGGTGAAAAGACTTTTGTTTCTCTTGATAACATTGAAGAAAGCGTTACTAAGCTTCTTGATGATATTCAGAATAACCTTTACAACAAAGCTCTTGAAAACCGCAAAAATAAAACTTATACTGCCAAAAACATGGATGAGTTCACTAAAATTCTTGATGAGCATCCGGGCTTTATTAAAGCTATGTGGTGTGGTGACCAAGCTTGTGAAGATAAAATTAAAGAGCTTACATCAGCTACATCAAGATGTATTCCTTTTGAGCAGGAAGAAATATCAGATACATGTGTATGCTGTGGCAAAAAAGCAAAACACATGGTTATTTGGGGTAGAGCTTATTAATTCAGAACTTAATTCAAAACTTAATCTTAAACAGATACAAAAAAACGGCATTTTAAATGTCGTTTTTTTTATTCTTGCCATTCTATTATTAAAGACCCATTCCTTCAAATTAAAGTGATTAATAAAATTTTAATAATAGTCATATTAAAATAAAGTTTAATACCAACTATTTTTAATACTAATAAACCGGATAAAACAAATGTCTTATCCGGTTTTCTCTCAATTATTTTTTTCTATAGTATCATGGCAATGTCC
>CALWSS010000006.1 GCA_944384255.1 uncultured Clostridia bacterium | reverse complement strand
TTTTAAATCTGTTTTTATGTATTTAATCAATTTTTTACCAGTATATTTCAGCTTTTTGGGGGTGCAGGGGTCGGTTTTAGACCCCTTGCTCGTGGGTGCGCTGCATCGAAATCAGCGCTGCTTTTGGTACTTTTCCAGAAAAGTACAATATTATTTTATTTAAAACAAAAAATATAAACTTTAATGCCGTCATTATGCCGTCAACCGGTTTTTTCCTGTAATTTTTTATTTATAATTGTATTAATAAAACTTTACAAAAGAAGGGATACCCATGAAAAACACCAATTTTGAAAAATATATTCAAATATTAAAACTAATTCAAACCCTGCCTAAAGAATACCGTAATTCTTTGGTTTGGCTTATAAACAATTTAGATTTTGTAAAAGATATGTGCTCCAAAAGCCACATACCTTCTGACGAATTGGAAAAAAGCATAAATACTGCTTTAAATAACAACGACATACAACTATACATAATACTGCTTTTTTACAAAGCTCTAAACTATAAATAACAAACACAAAAAGGCGGCTCCTTACGGAACCGCCCATTTTTATTTAACAGTTATTAATCAGTTATTAATCAGTCTTTAAGAAGACGAAGATAGCTGTCTGTTCTGTCTTTAGCATCCTGCTCAGCTTTAGCGAAGAGTTCTTCAGCTATTTCAGGGAATTTTCTTGAAAGTGATGTATAACGAACTTCACTCATTAAGAAATCTCTGAAGCTTGCAGATGGCATCTTAGAATCAAGGATAAATGGATTCTTTCCTTCTTTCTTAAGATCAGGATTGAATCTGTAGCAATGCCAGTAACCAGCCTCAACAGCTGCTTTAGCATGAAGCTGAGCATTGCTCATACCACCCTTAATACCGTGGTTGATACATGGAGCATAAGCTATGATAAGTGATGGGCCGTTGTAAGCCTCAGCCTCTTTAATAGCTGTAAGTGTCTGCTGTGGATCGTAACCCATAGCAACCTGTGCTACGTAAACATAGCCATAGCTCATAGCCATCATACCAAGGTCTTTCTTCTTTGTTCTCTTACCAGCAGCAGCAAACTGTGCAACAGCAGCTGTAGGTGTAGCCTTTGAAGACTGACCGCCTGTATTTGAGTAAACCTCTGTATCAACGCAGATGATGTTTACATCTTCATCAGCAGCGATTACATGGTCAAGACCTGAGTAACCGATATCGTATGCCCAGCCGTCACCACCAACAATCCACTGTGACTGTTTTACAAGGTAATCTTTTCTGTCATAGATTGGTTTAAGTGTTTCATCAATGCCAGCTTTTTCCATAGCAGCGATGAACTTGTCTGCTCTTTCTCTTGTCTTATCAGCAACAAGATAGTTGTCAGCCCAATCTTTAGCAGCAGCTTTAAGCTCTTCATTTGTTGTTTTCTCAACAAGTTCTTCAACCTGTGCTTTTAACCATTTACGAACTGCTTTTGTACCAAGGTACATACCGTAGCCGTACTCTGCTGTATCTTCGAAAAGACCGCTGGCCCAAGCAACACCAAATCCTCTTTCGTCTGTGCAGTATGGGATTTCAGGAGAACCGCCCCAGATGTGTGTACATCCAGCTGAGTTAGCAACTCTCATTCTGCCGCCGTAAAGCTGTGTAATAAGTTTAAGGTATGGTGTTTCACCACAACCAGCACAAGCACCTGAGAACTCAAGGTATGGTTTAAGGAACTGGCTGCCCTTAACTGTTGCTTTCTGTTTGTCATCGATTTCTTTATCTTTAACGTTGTTGATTGTGTAATCCCATTCAGCGTTCATCTTTTCTTTCATTGGAGCGAAAGCTTTAAGTGTAAGTGCCTTTGTAGGACATGTCTTTACACAAACGCCACAACCTGTACAGTCCATACCTGAAATTGAAAGATGATATTTGTACTCTTTTAATTCAGCTGGAGCCTTAACGTCGAGCATTGCATAGCCTTCTGGAGCTTTTGCAGCTTCGTCAGCGTCAAGAAGTGTAGGACGGATTACAGCGTGTGAACAAACGATAGAACATCTGTTACACTGAACACATTTTGTAGAATCCCACTCTGGAACGTCGATAGCAATACCACGTTTCTCCCACTGAGTAAAGCCTGGTTCCCAGCTACCATCTTCATGGTCGTTAAATGCTGATACAGGGAGGTCGTTTCCTTCCTGACGGCCCATCTTGAAGAGAACGTCTTTGAAGAATTTAGGAATGTTAGGATTTTCCTCAACAGGCTCGTCTACTGCGTTAGCCCAAGAAGCAGGAACCTCGATTTCCTTAACCATCTTAATACCTTTGTCGATAGCTGCACAGTTCATATCAACAATATCCTGGCCCTTAGCGCCATAAGTCTTGTTAACCTGCTCTTTAAGGTATTTAACAGCATCGTCAACAGGTATAATCTTTGAAATTGCAAAGAATGCAGCCTGCATTATCATGTTGATACGTCCACCAAGGCCGATTTCCTTAGCAATATCAACAGCATCAAGTGTATAGAATTTAGCTTTCTTCTGAGCAATCTTTCTCTTAAGAGAAGCTGGAAGTTCTTTTTCAAGTTCTTCCGGTGTCCAGATTGTGTTAAGAAGGAAGCTGCCGCCTTCTTTAAGGTCGCCAATAAGGTCATACTTATCAACATAAGCCTGGTTATGGCAAGCTATAAAGTTAGCTGCTTTAATCTGATATGAACCCTCGATTTTCTTAGGACCGAAACGAAGGTGAGAAATTGTAACACCGCCTGATTTCTTTGAGTCGTAAGCGAAGTAAGCCTGTGCATTGTAATCAGTGTGGTCACCGATAATCTTAACAGCCTGTTTGTTAGCGCCTACAGTACCGTCTGAACCAAGACCCCAGAATTTACATGAGAAGTTGCCTTCTGGTGTTGAGTCAAATGGCTCTGCAAAGTCAGGAAGTGAAAGGTTTGTAACGTCATCGACGATAGAAACTGTAAAGCCGTTCTTTGGCTCTGCCTGCCAAAGGTTCTGGTATACAGCCATAACGTCCATAGGTGTAAAGTCTTTAGAACCAAGACCATAACGACCGCCAACGATAAGAGGTTTTCTGTCGCTGTCAGCAAATACGTTCTTAACATCAAGGTAAAGTGGCTCGCCAAGTGAACCAGGCTCTTTTGTTCTGTCAAGAACTGCAATTCTCTTAGCTGAAACAGGAATAGCCTCAAGCAGTGCATCAGCTACAAATGGTCTGTAAAGGTGAACTTCAACAAGACCAAGTTTTTTGCCTCTTGCGTTCCAATACTCTATTGTTTCTCTGATAACACCACATGATGAACCCATAGAGATGATTACATCTTCAGCCTGTGGGTCGCCATAGTAGTTGAAAAGTTTATAGTCTGTTCCTGCGATTTCGTTAATCTTGTCCATATATTCCTGAACAATACCAGGAACTGCTGTATAGAATTTGTTAACAGACTCTCTTGCCTGGAAGAATACGTCTGGGTTTTCAGCTGAACCTCTGCTCTTTGGATGATCTGGGTTAAGAGCGTTGTCTCTGAAAGCTCTTAAAGCATCCCAGTCAACAAGTTCTTTAAGATCATCATAATCAATAAGCTCTATTTTCTGATATTCGTGGCTTGTTCTGAAACCATCGAAGAAATGAAGTACAGGGATTCTGCTCTTAATAGCTGAAAGATGAGCTATACATCCCATGTGGAATGCCTGCTGAACAGAGCTTCCTGCAAGGAGTGTAAAACCTGTGTTACGGCATGTCATAACGTCCTGATGATCGCCGAAAATTGAAAGTGCATTTGAAGCAAGTGCTCTGGCACTTACATGGAATACGCCTGGAAGAAGTTCTCCGGCTATTTTATACATGTTAGGAAGCATAAGCATAAGGCCCTGGCTTGCTGTGTATGTTGAAGCAAGACCGCCGCCCTGAAGTACGCCGTGAACAGCGCCAGCTGCGCCGCCTTCGTGCTGCATTTCTCTAACTTCTACAGTCTGTCCGAAAATGTTCTTTTTGCCATTAGCGCTCCACTCGTCAACCATTTCTGCCATAACGGATGAAGGAGTGATAGGATAAATTGTAGCTACTTCGGTAAAAGCATATGATGCGTATGCAGCAGCTGTATTACCATCCATAGTAGCTTTCTTTAATGGTCTTTTCATTTTGTTCCCCCCTGTTAAAATTTAGGTTATTACTTATTAATGAGCTTACATCTTTAAACCGGCAAAAACAATGCAGCTTGTCTGCCGGATAAGAGATTGCATAGCTTAGTAGCAATACACTCTAATTATTGTAACATAACTGGTTAATAAACTCAACATAGTATAGAGTATTTCGTTAATTTAAAAACAATAATTTTGCGGCACATTAACATAAGCCCCAAAAAATATACAATTTTTTTATTCAAAGTTAATTTTTAGAGTTAAAAAAACAAAATATCTTGCCGTCAAATCAATATGCACAATAAAAAATACAAAATTATTGTGATATTACACAATCCATAGCTGCAATAGACTTATCAATTATTACTTTGTTATAACCATTATAAGACCAAACACAGGCTAAATCAAATATAATATACCTTTTAAATAACAGAAATCATTAAAATATCCAAAGCTTCAGGCCTTATTTCTGCATTGAATTAAGCATATCGCCAATTTCGTCAATATCATTAAGTATGTTCTTCTGTCTTTGCTTGTAAAGCAGCTCTTTATTGTACTGGTAGAATTTAACACAGCCGTTTTCGTCTATAAACTTAATGCTGTAGTAACCGGAATTAAGCTCTGTAA
>CALWSS010000005.1 GCA_944384255.1 uncultured Clostridia bacterium | reverse complement strand
CTCAAAGCTTTTCTATCTCTTCCATAAGTGTATTAAGAAGTTCATCTTCCGGAACTTTTTTCAATATTTCACCTTTTTTGAATATAAGCCCTTCACCGTGACCGCCGGCAATGCCAATATCAGCCTCACGAGCTTCTCCCGGTCCGTTAACGGCACAGCCCATAACGGCAACTTTAATATTTTTATTTATTTTAGCACACCTTTTTTCAACTTCGCCAGCAAGACCTATTAAATCAATTTGTGTTCTTCCGCATGTTGGGCAGCTTATAAGCTCAACACCAAATTTTCTTAATTCAAGGCTTTTAAGTATTTCTTTTGCGGCTTTTATTTCATCAACAGGATTACCTGTAAGTGATACCCTTATTGTATCTCCTATTCCCATAGAAAGTATAGAACCAATTCCCACAGCTGACTTAATTGTTCCGGAATATACCGTTCCGGCTTCCGTTATTCCCAAGTGCAGCGGATAGTCCACAGCCTGAGAAAGCAGTTTATAAGCCTCTATACTAAAAGGCACATTTGACGACTTAATAGAAATTACAATATCTCTAAAATCACAGTCTTCAAGTATTTTTACATGGCTTAAAGCACTTTCAACCATGGCTTCAGGTGTTACATGGCCGAATTTTTTAAGCAAATCTTTCTGCAAAGACCCTGAATTTACACCTATCCTTATAGGTATCCCTTTTTCTTTGGCTTTATCCGCCACAAGCTGAACTTTTTCTCTGCTGCCTATGTTTCCCGGATTAATTCTTATTTTATCTATTCCCTGATTTATAGCCTCAAGAGCAAGCCTGTAATCAAAATGAATATCAGCTACAAGAGGAATGTTTATTTTTTCTTTAATCTTTCCAATGCACTTAGCTGCATCCATATCAATAACAGCCACTCTTACCATTTCACAGCCGGCTTCTTCCAGCTCTTTTATCTGTTTAACAGTGGTATTTACATCATGTGTATCAGTATTGCACATTGACTGAATAACAACCGGATTGTTGCCGCCTATTAACACATTTCCGGCTTTTACAACTTTAGTATTTTTTCTATTGTAATTCAAAACAAATCACCTGCCGCTGAATATCCTGAATACGTCATTAGACGCAACTAAAAACATAAACAATATAAGAAGTACAAAACCTATAAAATGAACCATTCCTTCTTTTTCACGGTCAAAAGGTTTGCCTCTTAATCCTTCTATAAATAAGAAAACAAGTCTTCCGCCATCCATTGCCGGTATAGGAAAAAGGTTAATAACACCAAGGTTAACACTTAAAAGTGCAGAAAGTGTAAGAAGGCTTTTTACAACCGACCAAATACTGTAACTCATACCGGTTTCAACTGTATCTCCGACTACTTGAACAATGCCTATAGGCCCTGCCACTTCTTCCGGTGAAAGCCTTAGTGTAAATAACCTTACAAAACCTACTACAACACTTTTTACATAATATACAAGTGTATATACGCTCTCTTTAACTGTATCAATGAATGTAACGCTGTCGTAGCCATCAACTTTATCGGCAAAAAGTCCTGTTTTAACTTCCGGCCTGAAACCTATAATGTATTCCTGCTGTTCCTCATTATAAACAGGTGTAATTTTAAGAGGAATTTTCTGCCCGTCTCTTTCTACAACAACATCCAAATCACTGTTTCCGGCATCATACAAAGCAAAATATAAGTCCTGATAAGTATTAATTGACTGGTTATTTACCTTTACTATTCTGTCGCCTTCTTTAAGGCCCTGATTTATGGCGTTGCTATCTTTTATAACTTCGCCTACTATAGGTTCTACTACAGACTGAGCTGTAGCTGCTACTATAAAAACCGCAATAAAGGCAAATATAAAATTCATAAGCGGACCTGTAAAAACAACTGCAATCCTTGCCAATACACTTTTATTGTTAAAAGACCTGCTGTCACTGCTGTCCTCGTCTTCACCCATCATACGGCAAAATCCACCTAATGGCAGTGCTCTAATGGAATACATCGTATCGCCTATTGTTTTGGAATATACCAAAGGCCCCATGCCAACTGAAAATTCTTCAACATAAATTCCGTTAAGCTTAGCTACGGCAAAATGCCCTGCTTCGTGTACCACTACAAGAACACTGAAAATAAGAAGAGTAAGCAGTATATATATTACTGACATAAAATAAATTCCTTCCTTGTGTTATTTTAGTATTGATTTTGCATACTGCCTTCCCCACTTGTCAGATTGCAAAAGCTCATCAATACTATAGTTATATTTTACAGTATATGCCCCCATTGTGTTTTTTATAATATTAGGTATATCCATAAACCCTATTTCACCTTTTAAAAATGCTGCAACGGCAATTTCATTTGCCGCATTAAGTACAGCTGGCATTGTACCGCCTGTTTTTATTGCCGAATAAGCTAAATCTAAACACTGAAATGTTTCAAAATCAGGTTCTTCAAATGTAAGTGTTCCAACTTTTGTAATATCCAGCTTTTCAAAATCATTTGCAATTCTGTTTGGATATGTTAAAGCATAAGAAATTGGCACTTTCATATCCGGCACACCCATTTGCCCTATAACAGCTCCGTCTTCATACTCAACAGCCGAATGAAGTATGCTCTGTGGGTGAACAACAACCTGTATCTGGCTTACATCAACATTAAAAAGCCATTTAGCCTCTATAACCTCAAGGCCTTTATTCATCATTGTTGCCGAATCTATTGTTATTTTAGCTCCCATATCCCAGTTAGGGTGTTTAAGGGCTTCCTTTGCTGTAACATTTATAAGCTCATCTTTTTTACGTCCTCTGAAAGGTCCTCCGGAAGCAGTTAATATTATCTTATGAATTTTATTCATACTGTTCCCCTGAAGGCTTTGGAATATAGCAGAGTGTTCACTGTCTATAGGCAATATTCTTACACCGTTTTTTTCTGCTTCATTTGTAATAAGGCTTCCGCCTGAAACCATAACTTCTTTCGTTGCAAGGGCTATTTCTTTTTTGCAGTTAATAGCTTCATAAGTAGGTTTAATGCCTATGTTGCCTACAACCGAAACAACTACTGTATCGGCACTTTCAATAGTTGCTGCCTCAACAAGGCCTTCCATTCCCGAAAGTACTTTTATATTTGACATAGTTGTTTTTGAAAGTCTTTCTTTCAGTTCTTCTGCCTTATCATAATTCATTATAGCAATAAGTTTAGGCCTGAATTCTTCTGCCTGTTTTTCTACTATATCAATATTGCTGTTGGCAGTAATAGCCTCTATATTAATATCTTTTAAATTTCTGCAAACTTCAATAGTCTGTGTACCTATTGAGCCTGTTGAGCCAAGTATACTTATTCTTTTCATTTTTCGCTCCCAAATATACTAATTATCATAAAACTTTAATAAGAGCCACCATTACATAATAAACAACCGGAGCAGTTATAATAACGCTGTCGAACCTGTCCATTATTCCGCCATGACCCGGTATAAGCTTGCCATAGTCCTTTATGCCAACCATTCTTTTAAATGAAGAAGCTGCTAAATCTCCTATTTGAGATAAAACAGAACCCACAACACCTATAATAGTACATAAAAGTATAGTCGAAACATCTTCAAGAACAAAATAACTTTCTATTATTATACCAAAAACTATAGCAGCCGCAGTTGCCCAAACAACACCACCTACAGCGCCTTCTATTGTTTTTTTAGGGCTTAAGTCTGGTATTAATTTATGTTTTCCAATGAGCATTCCTGTAAAGTACGCTCCTGTATCGCACATAAAAGAGGCAATAAATATAAGCCAAACAAAGAATTCGCCATAAGGATAAATTCTTGCAAGATAAATATGCATAAGTAAAAAGCACACATAAAAGAAGCCAAACAAAGTAATAAACACATCTCTGTCGTTACACGTTTTATGGAACACAACCATATAAATCAATAAAAGCACAATAAATACCGCCGCAAAGGCATTAAATGCATTATCTATATTAACTAAAGGTTCTGCAAATATTCCGTAAAAAATGCAGGCTG
>CALWSS010000004.1 GCA_944384255.1 uncultured Clostridia bacterium | reverse complement strand
ACAAGATAATCCAGTGATACATCAAAAATATCGGCTATTTTTATTAATATTTCAATTTTAGGCTCACGAGTCATTAACTCATAGTTTTGATATGTCTTTTCGGTAATATTGCAGTAAATAGCAACCTCACATTGAGTATATCCTTTTTCTTTTCTGCACTGTTTTAGTCTTTTTGCCAAAATATCTCTCATATTTTAACACCTACAATCGTTCTTGACATCAACATTTAATTTAAAATAATTTATGTACTTTTCTGGAAAAGTACCAAAAGCAGTGCTGATTTCGATGCAGCACACCCACGAGCAAGGGGTCTAAAACCGACCCCTGCACCCCCAAAAACTAAAGTTTATTGGTAAAAAACATATAATAAATTAATTAGTAAAAGTAGATTTAGTTCACAAGCCAACCTGCTTGGGTCTTTTAGCGTGGCCAAATGGGGGAGCACGAGGGGGCATGCGGCCTTTGCAACTATGAGCTTTGCCCCCTCGGAAGTAATTCTATAAAAAAATAAAAGCCGAATAAAACCGGCTTAATTGTTGTCTTTTATTTCAATTTCTCCATGTTCCTTTTCAAATTTTTCAATACAATCCCTAATCAGAATGTTAATCTGACTGTTAGCAGAACGACCTTCATAATCTGAAACGGTATGAAGTTTATGAAGTAAGTTTTCATCTATTCTAATTGATAAACTTTTAATAGCCAAATTTAACACCTCAAATGTAAATATATTATGTGTTTATTTTAGACTTAAAATATGTTAATATGTTTGAAATAGATATAAAATATATCTAAAACACATCTATTTTTTAATCGTTATGAGGTGTCTTATATGAAAAATAAAAAGAATGAAAATAATTTTAAGAACAACTTGAAATTTTTAAGACGACAAAATAGACTTACTCAAAAAAGCCTTGGAGCGGCAATGGGTTATGGATATACGGCTATCAGTAACTATGAAAATGGAAGAAATGAGCCGAGTATAAATGATTTGATTAAACTTGCAGACTATTTTAATGTGTCAGTTGATTTTTTAATTGGACATGAAAGTAAAATAAACGATGAAATAAAATATTGCCTTATAGTTAAGTCGTTTAAAGTGAAAGAAATAATGAACGAAACAATGGAAAAAATCAATAATTTGTTTGATAGTTAAAAATTTATTTATTTTATACTGCGTTTAAAATAAATCCCCTCTCTCCTTGACTGACAGTGTATTTTATGGTATTATCCATTTGTACTTTAGCTTGGCACAGTGTTATAATTAAAAAGTGCCACAAAAGAGGGGGATATTTTATGAAAAAATACGTTGCAATATTAGCCGCTGTATGCCTTGCATTCGGTGTAAGTGCCTGCGGCAGCTCATCATCATCTTCATCTTCCGGCTCTGAGGCTTCTTCAGCTTCTGCGTCAGCTTCCGGCTCAGCTTCTGCATCAGCATCCGGCGAAGCAACAACAGATGAAAGCGAAAGAACAACTTTTGTAGTAGGCTTTGATGCTGAATACCCACCATACGGATATATGGACGATAACGGCGAATATACAGGCTTTGACCTTGAGCTTGCTCAGGCTGTGTGTGATATGGAAGGCTGGGAGCTTGTAAAGACTCCTATTAACTGGGACTCAAAAGACATGGAGCTTAACTCAGGCTCAATCGACTGTATCTGGAACGGCTTTACTATGAACGGCCGTGAGGATGATTACACATTCTCTATTCCTTATGTAGATAACAGCCAGGTTATGGTTGTAGCAGAAGATTCAGGCATTAACTCACTTGCTGATTTATCAGGCAAAATTGTAGGCGTTCAGGCTGCATCAGCCGCTCTTACACTTCTCCAGAGTGAAGAAGAAGGCGGACAGAAAGCTTTAGCTGATACATTTGCTGAGCTTCAGGAATTTGCAGACTACAACAGCGCTTTTGTAGAGCTTCAGGCTGGTTCAATAGACGCAGTAGCTATGGATATTGGCGTTGCTAACTATCAGATTAAAACAAGAGGCGAAGGCTACAAAATTCTTGACGAAGCTCTTAATACAGAGCAGTACGCTGTAGGCTTCAAAAAAGGCAATACAGAGCTTTGCGATATAGTGAACAAAGACCTTGAGGAGCTTACAAACAACGGCACAGTTGCGGAGCTTGCTGAAAAATACGATATTTCAGACCTTATTTGCCTTGAGGCTGAATAATTGTCTATCCGCAAAATTAGCTTAGTTTGAATTTGTTTTCCGCCGTGCTGTTTTGTACGGCGGTTTTTTGTTTAAAGGAGCGAAACAGATGAGTTTTTCTACAATGCTTATGCAGCTTAGTTCAGGCATGGTTAAAACCACGGGTATTTTCTTCTGGACTATTATTTTATCCCTTCCTCTTGGACTTTTTGTATCATTCGGCAGAATGTCCAAAAACCCCGCTTTAAAGAATATAGTTAAAATTTACATATCGGTTATGAGAGGCACACCTCTTATGCTCCAGCTTATGATGGTTTATTACTTCCCGTACCTGCTTTTTGGCATGAATATAAGGACATTCCGTTTTCCGGCTATTATAATAGGCTTTACAATTAACTATGCAGCTTATTTTGCCGAGATTTTCCGTTCCGGTATAGAATCAATGCCTGTGGGCCAGTACGAAGCCGCTAAGCTTTTGGGCTACAGCAAAAGCCAGACATTCATTAAAATTATACTGCCGCAGGTTATAAAACGTATACTGCCGTCTATTACAAACGAGGTTATAACACTTGTAAAGGATACATCTTTGGCCTTTTCACTTTCATACATGGAAATGTTTACAGTGGCTAAGCAGATAGTAGCCAAAGAAGCTACATTTACACCGTTTATAGTAGCTGCAATATTCTATTATGTGTTTAACTTTGTTGTGGCTGCCGTTATGGAGCACTTTGAAAAGAAATTAAGCTATTACAGGTAAAGGAGGGGCATAAATGAAAATACTTGAAATGAACCATATACATAAAAGTTTCGGGGATTTAGAAGTTATTAAGGATATATCCCTCAGCGTTTCAGAAGGTGAGATACTTTCCATTATAGGCCCGTCCGGCTCCGGTAAATCAACTATTTTACGCTGCGCCACTATGCTTGAAACAATAAATGGCGGAGAAATTATATACATGGGTGAAAAAGCTGCATATACCGATAGTAACGGAAATGTAGTTTATGCCAAAGGCGATAGGGCTAAAAAAATAAACTCAAATTTCGGCCTTGTTTTCCAGAACTTTAATCTTTTTCCACATTACTCTGTTATGAAGAATATAACAGATGCACCTATTCACGTTCAAAAACGTGATAAAGACGAGGTTTTTAAACAGGCAAAAGAGCTTTTGGAAAAAATGGGTCTTACAGACAAGGCTGATTATTACCCTTGCCAGCTTTCAGGCGGTCAGCAGCAAAGGGTGTCTATTGCAAGAGCCCTTTGCATGAACCCTAAAATACTGTTTTTTGACGAGCCTACCAGTGCCCTTGACCCGGAACTGACACTGGAAATACTTAAAGTTATAAGGGATTTGGCAAAAGAACACATGACAATGGTTATTGTAACCCACGAAATGAACTTTGCCAGAGAGGTTTCAAACCGTATTATATTCATGGAAAAAGGCGTCATTGTGGAAGAAACAACACCGGATAAAATGTTTAATTCCGACAACGAAAGAACAAGGGCATTTTTGGGTAAATACCACAATATGGGCTGATGTTAATTTTGCAAATAGAAAAGCAGTTTTTTTCAGTTATAAATTTTAAAAATTGTTATTGACTTTTCAATAACACGATGATACAATGTAAAAAATCGTTAAAACCTATGACGAAGAAGAGTAGGCTTATTAGGAATTTCAAAGAGAGCCGCCGGTGGTGGAATGGCGGTACTTTCCGTAAGTACGAATGGACTTTAGAGGG
>CALWSS010000003.1 GCA_944384255.1 uncultured Clostridia bacterium | reverse complement strand
AATGATGCTTGTCTAAAACTTCTATATAGTTAATATCACTGCGCCATTTTATATTCTATAAAATGATGCTTGTCTAAAACTTCTATATAGTTAATATCACTGCGCCATTTATAATCGCTTAAAGATGTTATCTTATTCCAGAGAATATCTGTTTCACATTTAAAGTCAGCTTTTATATTTGAAACGACTGTATATTTTTTCATCAAACATCGCCAACCTTTTTTACTAACTCTTTTCTAACCTTTACTAACTTTTTCTAACTTCTTATAACTTTCTACCAACCTTTAATTATTAAGGCCAAAATCCAGTTCTGCTATCTTTTCATTTAAACAGCAGGCACAGTACGGATATGCACCATAACCTGAGCCGTCGGCAAGTATTAAAAATCTATCAGTAACACCCTTCAAATAATCCCTTGTAGTATATACTGCTTGTTTTATGTCATATTTATTAAATTCTTTAATTTTTTCAGCATGTTTTGATGCATCTTTTTCATTATCACAGCAAAATACAGCGCCGAATCTTCCGCTAAAAGCTATGCACCATAAATTATTTTGTATATACTCCAGTTCATCATCTGCCGATTCACCGTCGTAGGAAGGATTGCCTATAATTCCGCCGCCTATATGAACAGAATCATTTATTATAATTCCAATTCCCACAGCAGGCACAGTTTTTGGCGAAACTTGGCTTATTAATTCATAGAGCTTAATGTCAATAAAATAATCATCTTTTAAATCGGCAAAGTCGGCTTTTTCAATGGCTGATTTATAAATTTCTTTCGTTTTTTCTCTTTCTCCGTCTTTGCAGAAGCCACATATATAAACTTTCTTTTTGCAGTATGTAAAATATTCATCACAAAAACAATCCATATTAATTATTCCTTCATATTCTTTTTAACAAATGTCCAAATTCTGAAAAGTGCTCTTTCTATATTCTCTATGGAATAAGCATAAGAACACCTTACAAAACCTTCTCCCGACTCACCAAAAGCATTTCCCGGTACAACTGCTACTTTTTCGTCATAAAGCAGTTTTTCACAAAACTCGTTGCTTGTCATACCGGTTTTTTTAATACATGGGAAAACATAAAAAGCGCCTCTCGGCTCAAAACAGCTAAGACCCATCTGCCTGAAACCGTCCACCATAACACGACGTCTTTCATTGTAAGCGTCACGCATAATGGCAATATCTTCTTCCCTCTGCTCACTTGTTAATGCTTCTATACCGGCATACTGGCTCGGTGTAGGTGCACACATGGCAATATACTGATGTATTTTGTTCATGTTAAATATAAGTTCTTCCGGGCCGCAGGCATAACCAAGACGCCAGCCTGTCATGGCAAAAGCCTTTGAAAAACCGTTAAGCACAACTGTTCTTTCGTACATTCCCGGCAGTGACGCTATTGAAACATGCTTTGTCTCATAAGTAAGCTCGGAATATATTTCATCACTTATAACAAATAAGTCATGCTCTATTATAACCTTTGAAATAGCGGCCAAATCATCTATTTCCATTATACCGCCTGTAGGGTTATTAGGATACGGAAGAATTATGGCCTTTGTTTTAGGCGTTATTTTACTTTCTATTTCTTCCGGTGTTACTTTAAAATCATTTTTTTCGTATGTAGTAACAGGCACAGGTACTCCGCCGCACATTGAAACACAAGGCTTATAAGAAACATAAGACGGCTCTACAACCAATACTTCATCTCCCGGATTAACAATAGCTCTTAAAGAAATATCTATTCCCTCACTTGCACCTATTGTAACAAGTATCTGGTGCTCCGGGTCATAACTTATTGAATACTTCTCATTAAGGTAATCAGAAATTGCTCTTCTAAGCTCAATCATACCTGTATTAGAAGAATAAGATGTATGGCCTTTTTCCAGTGATGAAATAGCGGCCTCTCTAACATGCCATGGTGTTTCAAAATCCGGCTCACCAACACCTAATGATATTGCCCCTTCCATCATATTAGCAACATCAAAAAACTTTCTAATGCCTGAGCTTGGCATATTTTTTATATTATCAGATAAATACTTATTCATTATTAATTTCTCCAATACCATTTTATTAATAAAATAAAACAGCAAATAATTACAGTTTTATTTTATCATTATCAAGATACTTAATCCACCCTTTTAATACCGTTGCAGACAATTATACCACAATTAAACAGCTTTGTAATTAATATTTTTAAACTAATCGATTAAAATAATTAATCAATAAATGTTATTACTGCACATTTTAAATACTAAAACATTCTATAAAGCAAAAATAAATTATATGACATACAAAAACAACGGCAGATTTTTCCGCCGCTGTTTTATTGTATAGTGCTTTTATATATTTATAATATGCAAAAATTACTGCATTGCTGTCAGCAACATTCCTTCTCAACCTCAAAAGGATTTGCCTTTGACTTAATATGAAACTTCTTTCTGAAAGCATTGTTAATTCTGTCAAAGAACATATAAAGCAGTGGTACAACAACAAGCGTAAGGAATGTTGATGTTGCAAGACCGCCGGCAATTACAAGACCCATTCCTCTAAGCATTTCGCTGTTTGAACCGTTGGAAAATATCATAGGGAACTGGCCCAAAATAGTGGTTAAAGCCGTCATTAATATAGGTCTGAGTCTTGTAGGGCAAGCCGCCAAAACAGCCTCTGTAAGCTCATAACCGTCTCTTTCTCTAAGTATATTAATGTAGTCAATAAGTACAATACCGTTATTAACAACAATACCAACCAGTATTAAACAGCCTATAAGTGCCATCATGCTTATAGGTTCTCCTGTAATAAAAAGCAGGAATATGGCACCGGTAAATGCAAGAGGTATTGTAAACATAATTATAAACGGATTTATCAAAGACTCAAACTGTGCCGCCATAACCATGTATACAAGAACAATAGCCAGAATAATTACAAGCCCTATTGATGAGAATGTATCATTCATTGTTTCGTTGCTTCCGCCTATTTTTGCAGTGTATCCCTGAGGCATTGAAATTTGTGAAAGCATGTTTTGAACGTCATTTCCTACACTGCCGCTGTCCCTTCCGTAAACCTCACATGAAACAGTAACGTATCTGCTCTGGTCCTCTCTGTTAATTGAAGAAGGCACATCTTCCATTGAAACTTCGGCTATAGCAGAAAGCGGTATAATGCTTCCGTCACCTGTTGTAATTGACATATCCTCTATATTAACAAGATTAGATGTTCTTTCTTCCGGCAGAACAACTATTATATCCATTTCTTCACCGTCAGCCTTTAATGTTGTTGCTGTATAGCCGGATACTGTATTTCTAACCTGATTTGCCACATCTGAACCAGTTAAACCGTACTGTCTTATTTTATCTTTATCAACATTTAAAGCTATCTGTGTGTCTTGGTCGTCAAGTGAGCTTGTAATCTGTCTTGTGCCCTCAATCTGAGACATCTGGTATTCTATCTGTTCGCTTATTTCACGAAGTTTATCCAAGTCATCACCTGTTATTTCAACCTCTACTCCACCGCCCAGCATAGCAGACATGCTCGAGCTTGCTGAAACTGTAATTTCGGCTCCGGCAACATTTTTAACCATATTTCGTACATCTTCCACTATTTCATCAGTACTTCTGTCACGTTCTGTTTTATCTACAAGAGTGCAGTTTATTGTACTTTCCTCGCTTGAACCACCAATTGAACCTGATGAGCCTGAAAGAGAAACTGACATTGAAACAAGTTCCGGTATTTCTTCCAGCATTTCTTCTACCTGAAGTGATAAATTATCAACTACTTCCAGCTTGCTTCCTTTCGGCGCTTTAACTGTTACACTAAATTCACCTTCATCAGAAGACGGCATAAGCTCCATGCCGACAGAAGGCAAAAGACTTAAAGAAGCAACAAATATTATCATAACGGCAATAAGCGTTCTTTTTTTGTGCCAAACAGCCCATTTCAAGAATGTTCCGTATATAGAATCCAATTTCTTTATAAATTTATCAAATAAATCCAGAAGTTTATTTATAAAATTAAGTTGTTTAGGTGCATGGTTACGGTGTATGTTATTAACATAATTACCGGCAAACATTTGCACAATCGTCATAGATGTAACCAGCGACATAGTAAGAGCAAAAATTATGGCATAAGCCAA
>CALWSS010000002.1 GCA_944384255.1 uncultured Clostridia bacterium | reverse complement strand
TTTAATAAAGATGAAAAAAAGGAGGCTGCTGAATAATGGCTACGTATTTGTTTGTGACTTTCGCGATAACTGCGATTCTCGGCTTCCCTATTTGGGCAGTTCTTACAACTTCTTCATTTGTTGCTCTTGGATTTGCAAGCAACACACCTCTTATAGTTGTTGTTCAGAGAATGTTTACTGCTACTGACTCTTTCCCATCACTTGCTGTTCCACTTTTCATGGTTGCTGGTAACCTTATGGAAACAGGTGGTATCTCAAGACGTCTTATAAACTTCTGTAACTCAGTACTTGGCTGGCTTCCTGGTGGTCTTGGTATGGCAGCTATTCTTACATGTATGTTCTTTGCTGCTATTTCAGGTTCAGGCCCTGCTACAGTTGCTGCTATCGGTGGTATTATGATTCCTGAAATGGAAAAAGCAGGCTATGATAAATCATTCTCTGCAGCTCTTATGTCTGTTGCCGGAGCTATCGGTGTTATCATACCTCCTTCAATCCCAATGGTTAACTTTGGTGTTGTTGGTTCTGTTTCAATTGCTACATTGTTCGCAGCTGGTTTCGGTCCTGGTATCTTAGTTGGTATCTCTCTTATGATCGTTACATTTATAACAGCTAAGAAGAATGGCTATGGCCTTAAAGTAAAACAGAAATTCTCTATTGCTAACGTAGCAAGAGAGTTTATTAAAGCTTTCTGGGCACTCTTAATGCCTGTTATTATCCTTGGTGGTATTTATGGTGGTATTTTCACACCGACAGAGGCTGCTGCGGTTGCCGTTATTTACGGTTTCCTTGTAGGTCTTGTTATACATAGAGAACTTGATATTAAGAGAATTCCTGCTCTTTTCATGGCAGCAGGTAAATCAACAGCTATGGTTATGATGATTATAGCATCTGCTTCAGGTTTTGGTTGGATTCTTACATCAGCACGTATTCCTGATGTTATCGCTTCAGCTATGCTTGGTGTTAGTACAAGTAAAATTGTTATCCTTCTCCTTATTAACATCCTTCTTCTTATTGTTGGATGTCTTATGGAGACAACAGCGGCTATCATCATCCTTACACCAATCTTCCTTCCAATCGTTACACAGCTTGGTGTAGACCCTGTTCACTTCGGTATTATCATGGTAGTTAACCTTGCTATCGGTATGTCAACACCTCCTCTTGGTGTTAACCTTTTCGTTGGTTGTGGTATTGCCAAGATTTCTATCGAACAGATTACAAAAGCTATTATTTGGCTCTTGGTTGCAAATATCATTGCGCTGTTCATTATTACATACATACCAGCTATCTCAATGACTATACCAAAATTAATGGGCCTGACGGCTTAAGGAAAATCTTTAGACTTTTAAAAAGCCTGTGGAGTAATCCACAGGCTTTTTTGTGCCATTAATTAATAATGTGTATGAATTAAAATTTAAATTATAATCACGTTATTTGCTAAAAATTAATTGATTGAATAAAAGTCAGATTGATTATAAAAGTTTAAAAAAGTCAAAAAAGTCAGAAAAAGTTAGAAAAAGTTAGAGAAAAGTTAGAAAAAGTTAGAGAAAATTCGGAAATGGTTAGAGAGATAAAAAGTTATATGAAACTGAATAATAAAAAAACTGTTTTAAATTAATAAGTTAAAAAATTTATTATACGAAATATAACAAATACTAATAAAGTTTGTATATTTAAAAAAGAGCTTTTTAAATAATAATTTATTATAAACTTAAAATAATACCGATTTTATTGCAGTATTTTGTTATTCAAACAAAAAACCGCATAATTTTGTAAAAAAATACGTATTTAATTTGATATTATCATTTTGTTTTATTATAATAAAAAAGATAGACTGCTTTAATATATAACAGAGCTTAATTTTAAATTAATTATGTTTTGAGGTGGCTTATGAAGGTTTTATTTATTGAGTATCCTAAATGCTCAACATGCAGAAAAGCCAAAAAATGGCTTCAAGAAAATAATATTGATTTTACAGACAGACATATTGTTGATGAAAACCCTACAAAAGACGAATTAAAAGAAGTAATTTCAAAAAGTGGTCTGCCTGTAAGAAAACTTTTTAATACAAGCGGAAATGTTTATAAATCACTTAATTTAAAAAGTAAAATGGATTCTTTAAGTGAAGATGAAATGCTTGAGCTTCTTTCTTCTAACGGAATGCTTGTTAAGCGTCCTTTGGTAATAGGCGATAATTTTGCACTGGTGGGTTTTAAAGAAGAAGCTTATGCAGATATTCTTTTATAATATTCATTTTTTTAATGTAAAACACTTGAATTTATGCCGAAATAATGATATATTCTACCACGTAAACACAAATGTTTTTATGTGAAAGAACCGGAGGCCGAAATGAAAGAAGATAAGAAATTTTATATAGTCGATAAAAGTGTTTTGCCTGAAATATTTTTAAAAGTAATGGATGTTAAAAACCTTTTGGCCAGCGGCAGAGAAAAAACCGTTCAGGATGCCGTTAATAATGTTGGCATAAGCAGAAGTGCATTTTATAAATACCGTGATGCTGTTTTCCCATTATATGAAAACACAAGAGGAAAAACAGTTACTTTTGGTATTAACCTTGATGATACAAAAGGCGTGCTTTCGGCTGTGCTTAATTCTGTGGCTGCTGCTGGGGCAAATATACTTACAATTAATCAGAATATACCTATTAACGGTATTGCAAATGTAACAATTTCAGTTGAAACAAATGCTATGGACAAAGATATTGGGCATTTAATGGACAATGTTGAAAGTTTACCGGGAGTTATTTCTTTAAATATAATTGCGAGGGAGTAAGCTTATGATTGGGATTGGTATTTTAGGCTACGGCACAGTAGGCTCAGGAGTATACGAAGTACTTAAAGTTAACAAAGACATAATTAAGCGTAAAACTGGCGAGGAAATAAAAGTAAAAAAAGTACTTGATTTACGCAGTTTTCCGGGGGATAATATTGAAAGTATTCTCACACATAACTTTGAAGATATATTAAATGATGATAGCATAAATATAATAGCTGAGGTAATGGGCGGTATAGAACCGGCTTTTACTTACAGCAAATTAGCCATTGAAAAGGGCAAAAGTGTTGTAACAAGCAATAAAGCTTTAGTTGCCGAAAAAGGCCCTGAGCTTTTAAAATTAGCAGAAAAATATAACGTTAATTATCTCTTTGAGGCCAGCTGTGGCGGCACAATACCTATTATACGGCCTTTAAACACGTCGCTTACATCTGATGATGTTCAAAAGATAGAAGGCATATTAAACGGCACAACTAATTTTATACTGACTAAAATGACGGAAGAAGGCCGGGACTTTGAGGATGTCCTTAAAGAAGCCCAAAAACTCGGTTATGCCGAGGCCGACCCTACGGCCGATGTTGAAGGTCATGATTCCTGCCGTAAAATAGCCATACTTTCATCTGTTGCCTTTGGCGCTACAGTTAATTATAAAGACATACATACCGAAGGAATAACAAAAATTACAAGTACTGATATACAGTATGCCAAAAAGCTTAACTGTGTTATTAAACTTATAGCCGAAAGCGAAAAAACGCCTTTAGGCATAGCGGCAAGGGTTGTGCCATGCCTTATAAAATCATCACACCCACTTGCAACAGTAAATAACGCATATAACGCTATATTTGTTAAAGGCAATATGTCCGGCGAAACAATGTACTATGGCAGCGGTGCCGGAAAGCTTCCAACAGCTGCGGCTGTTGTAGGCGATATAATTGATATTGTTAAAATGAAGGGTCTTTATGTGCCTATTGATTGGAATGTAAATGAAAATATGCCTGTTTTAAGCCCGGAAAAATCTGAAATAAAGGCTTTTATAAGAATAGGTTTTGAAAATAAAGAAAATGCCGAAAAAGCCGTATTTGATTTGTTCGGAAATGTAGATTTTACATCTCTTGAAGGACTTAATAACGAGTTTGCCTTTATTACAGGCCAAGAAACGGAAAAAAGCGTTATTGATAAAGTTAATAAGCTTAAAAACGCTTCAGCCGTTAAAGAAATTTTTAATGTAATCCATGTGGAGGAATAAGAAATGAAACATATAATAGTACCGGCAACATCAGCTAACATGGGGTCGGGTTTTGACAGCGTAGGTATAGCCTTTCAGAAATACAACCATTTATGGTATGTGGAGATTGAAGAAGGACTTCAGATTTTAATTAACAAAAAACAGGGACTGAACATACCTACAGACGAAAACAACCTTATATACAAAACAATGAAGGACTTTTTTGATATGGTAGGAAAGCCTATGCCCGGTGTAAGGCTTATTCAGGAGGATTACATACCTCATACAAGAGGATTAGGCAGTTCAGCTGCATGTATTGTAGCCGGTTTAATAGCCGCTAACGACCTTTCAGGCTGCCATTACAGCACAGACGACCTTTCACAGATTGCAGCCCAGATAGAAGGCCACCCGGATAACTCAAACCCGGCGCTTTTAGGCGGTATGGTAATAGGTGCCATGAGCCAAGACGAAATGCGTCATGTTAAAGTAAGCATGCCTAATAACCTTTCATTTGCCGTTATGATACCGGATTTTCCGGTACCAACTGAAAAATCAAGAAATATACTGCCACATACTGTATTAAGAAAAGACGCCATATTTAACTCGTCAAGAGCAGCGCTTCTTGTAGCGTCTATGATAACAGGCAATATTGATAACCTTAAAATGGCAATGGACGACAGACTTCATCAGCCGTACCGTATGCAGCTTGTGCCGGGAATGGACGGTATATTTAAGGCTGCCGATAAATACGGTTCAAAAGGCTCATATTTAAGCGGTGCAGGCCCTACACTTGTAAGTGTAATTACTGACGACATAGCAGATGAATTTGCCGTTAATATGAATGCTTATCTTTCTACTATTAAAGACCATCACTGGGAACTTGAAATTTTAAAGCCAGATTTAATCGGTGCCAGAATAATTGAAAGCTAATAAAAGCTGATTACAGCTAAATATAGACAGGAGGAAATAACTTGTTAGTAGTTCAGAAATTCGGAGGAAGCTCCGTAGCTAACGCAGAAAGAATATTTAACGTAGCAGGCAGAATAGCGGAAACTTACGACAATGGAAATGATGTAGTTGTTATTTTGTCGGCTCAGGGTGATACCACAGACGAGTTAATCGAAAAAGCTCATGAAATAAACCCTAACCCGTCTAAAAGGGAAATGGATATGCTCCTTTCTACAGGTGAACAGCAGTCAGTAGCCCTTATGGCAATGGCCCTTGAAAAAATGGGTTATAAGGCTGTATCCCTTAATGCTATGCAGGTAGGCATAGCTACAACTTCGGTTTATTCCAATGCCAAAATCAAAACAATAGGCCGTGAGAGAATAAAAATGGAGCTTGAAAGAAAGAACATTGTTCTTGTTACAGGCTTCCAGGGTGTAAATAAGTTTGACGATATAACAACACTGGGCAGAGGCGGTTCCGATACTTCAGCCGTTGCTATAGCCGCTGTTTTAGGTGCTGATTTATGTGAAATATACACAGATGTTGACGGTGTTTACACAGCAGACCCAAGAGTTGTAAAGAATGCAAGAAAATTAGACGAAATCGGCTATAACGAAATGGCAGAGCTTGCTTCATTAGGTGCTAAAGTTTTGCATACACGTTCAGTTGAGGTTGCTCAGAAATATAATGTTGAGCTTGTAGTCCGTTCAAGCCTTACAAGAGATAAAGGCACAGTAGTTAAGGAGGATTCTAAAGTGGAAAAAATGCTTATAAGCGGAGTTGCTTCAGATAAAAATCAGGCTATAATTACAATAAGAGGCATTGATGACCAGCCGGGCAGGGCTTTTGAGGTATTTTCAATACTTGAAAAACACAATATTTCAGTTGATATTATTGTTCAGTCAAACGGCGCCAATAATACAACAGCTATATCATTTACAGTAGCTGCCGATGACAAACAGGCTGCTCTTGACCTTCTTACAAACAACCGTGACAAAATAAGTGCAAAAGAAATAACATCAACAGACGGTGTTGCAAAGGTTTCTATTGTAGGAGCAGGCATGGCTACTCATCCGGGTGTTGCTTCTCTTATGTTTGAGGCTCTTTATGACGCAGGTGTTAATATTAAAATGATTTCTACATCAGAAATTAAAATCAGTGTTGTAGTAGAGGAAAAAGACGTTGAAAATGCTATAGTTGCCATTCACGACAAATTTAATCTGGCGTCCGCTTCCATGAGAAAGAACTAAAAACAAGTAAATAAATAATACTTAAAAGCGTTTTTGTGCTGTTAAAGGCATAAAAGCGCTTTTTTTTGCAGGCATTATAAATGTGTTTGGAAATATAATTTCATAGAGGAAAAGCAGGTATAGGGAGGGTTCAGCAATGGATAAAAAATTACTTAAAACAGAATTTATTAAAAACAGCGACTTAATGCAGATAACTGTTGAAGGTGAAATTATAATTTCAGACACACAGCCGGATATAAAAGAGATAATATCCGAAAGCGTTAAGCCCGTTATAACTTTTCGTAATGTAACAGACGGAAGAATAAGTTTTAAAGGCACTCTTACATCTTGCATAGTTTACATATCAAAAGACAGCGACAACCCGGTTTCGGCTGTTTTAAACGTAACTAATTTCGAGGACATAATGAATATAGAAGGCCTTGAAAAAGACGACTGCATAAATATCCGGGCTTATGATGACCACTTTGAGTTCAGAAAAATAAACGAACGCAAAGTTTCGGTTAAAGCAGTTATTACAATAGAGGTAAGGGAGTATAAAAACTGCCAGTGCATTTCGTTATCCCCGGATGCTGCCGATGACGGAACACAGCTGCTTGTAGGTGAAAAAACAGTAAGAAATCATGTGTCCCAAGATAAAACAGATTTTGATATACACGAAACATACTCCATTCCCTCACCAAAGCATGAAGTAGAGGAAATACTGACTCAGTTTTATACATTAAGCGATATAGACACAAGAGCAATGCGTGGGGGCTACAGAATTACAGGTAATTTAAATGTGGATTTGCTCTATACCACAAACGACGGCACTCTTGCCGATACAGCTCATTTTCAGGTGCCTTTTGAGCACACAGTGGATAATGACGACATAACGGAAGATATGCATGCCATAAGCAGTATTGATGTTTCAAATGTTAAAGCCGGAGCATTTGAAGACAGCAGCGGAGAAAA
This sequence comes from uncultured Clostridia bacterium, assembly GCA_944384255.1. Taxonomy (GTDB): domain Bacteria; phylum Bacillota; class Clostridia; order Lachnospirales; family Anaerotignaceae; genus Neoanaerotignum_A. The sequence goes on along the minus strand of CALWSS010000002.1, from coordinate 9,005 downwards.
CCGCATTATAGACATTGACGCAGTATTTAACGAAGTTACAGACGTTTTTGAGGATGAGAAGATTACATACGTAAAAGACGCATACTGTGTAAATAACGGTTATCAGACCGAAACCGAAAAAATAACAATGCCTGTTTTTACCGGCAGAAACAAAGCCAGATTTAATTTAAAAGGCACAGCCGGAGGCAATACCGGTGCCGACATAATGCAGGTAATAGGTGCCGAAGGCAATGTGTCTGTAGATAGTGTATACCCTCAAAACGGAAGTGTAGCTGTAGAAGGTGTAGCAGATATTACTGTTTTGTATATTGCACGTGATGATGCCCGTCCGGTATATTCAATGAAGGCTTATATACCGTTTCATCAGGAAATGGATATGTCAGGTGTAAGTGAAGGGGATGTGATAACAGCTGATGTACGGGTGGAAGGCGTTGCCTTTAATATAATGAACAGCAGTGAGGTTGAAGTAACGGTTAATCTTTCCTGCGATGCTGAGGCTTTGAAACTTGAAGAAGTTGAAGTTGTTTCAGATATTAAAAAAGACGAAAATGCCGACAGTGCAGTTCTTCCGGCAGCTGTTATATATACAGTGCAAAACGGCGAAACACTTTGGGATATATCCAAAAAATACGGTGCTGTAAAAGAAGATATTCTTTCTTTAAACAACATGGAAAAGGAAGAAGAACTGAAAGATAAGAAAAAAATATTAATTATGAGAAGAGTATAAAATAATAAAAACCCCGTTTGGGCCAAGTGCTTAAACGGGGCTTTGTTTTTAAGCAGAAAAAGAATAATATAAAAATATAATTATAATTAATACTAAAGGCCAGTTTATAATGTTTTGCTTAAGTGAATAAACTGCATTTTCATTACTTTCACTCTCAAAACCATTGTTTTTGCTGTTATGCAAATTAAAAAAGTAAAAAGCAAAGGCCAGCGGTATAAGTGAGAGAAGTGTTAAGTAGAAAAACGGTATTAAATCATGTATTGTTGCCTGTGTGCTTTGTGCCGCTTCAAGGGCCTGTGGGTTTGCAGCAGCAGTCATTTTAATTGAAAGTGCCGAAAGTATTGTCTGTGAGCCGTTAATTAGAAAATGCGACAGTATAGACGAAAATATGGAGCCTGTTTTATAAACAAAATAGCAGAATACACAGCCCATTAAAAATGCATATGAAAACTGCTGGAAGTTTAAATGTGCCATACCAAATAGGAGTCCACATAAAACACAAGCCTTAACAGGACTTAGCTTTCTGAAATTTGAAAACACAATGCCACGGAAAAACAATTCCTCGAAAAATGCCGGCAGAAGCGATGTTATAATAAGTGTTGAAAAAGCCGGCAAATCAGCCATTGACTCAAGATATTCCGAAGCTGCATTTGGGAAAAACAGCGATGTAACGGCAGAAACCGACATAAGAAACGGCTGTATAAATATTGATATAACAACTATCAATAAAATATTTATAACATCCATTTCTTTAATATTAAATGTGTCGCATAAAAAGCCTTTTCCCTTATTTGAGATTAAAAAATAAACTACAGCAGGCGGTATAAACACCAAAAAATCACTGGCTATACTTAGCACTAAAGGTATTTTAGGCAGCAGAGCTAATATAGGCCCGGCATATAAATCATAAAAAACCATGTTAAGCAGAAGGATTAAAGCGGCTATATTGCCGCGGAATACGGATTTTGTCATATTATTAATTCTCCTAATTTTATTTTTTTATAGTATAACACAAATATTAAAACGGAAAGTAAAATAATTCTTAACTTTTACTGAATTGTAAATCCATAGCATTATTTTAACCGGTATTGTTATTGTTTTTGTAATATGATAAAATAATATGATTAATTAACAAGATTAGGGGTAATATGAATGAAAACCGATTATAAAGAGGGTTGTAATGAAGACTGTAAATATAAGATAGGCTATTTGGGGCCGGAAGGTACTTTTTCACAAATGGCGGCGGTTAAATACGGCGATTCACTTAAAAGGGATTATGTTCTGGTGCCATTTGCCAAGATACCGGCAGTTATTAAAGCTGTAGATAACGGCGAAATTGATGAAGGTGTTGTGCCTTTTGAAAACTCAATAGAAGGCACTGTTAATTATACTATAGACTCACTTATATTCGATGTTAATCTTTTTATTAAAAGCGAAATAGTTATACCTATAAGCCATAATTTAATGACAAGACCGGAGTGTGCAGGTAAAAAGCCGAAAAAGATTTTTTCACACCCGCAGTCTTTGGCTCAGTGCAAAAAATATCTTGAAGAAAAATATCCTGATGTGGAAACAATACAAGTTCTTTCAAATTCCGAAGCCGCTAAAATAGTGAGCCAGAGCAATGACGATTACTTTGCTATTTCAACTAAAAGTGCAGCAGATATTTACTCACTTCAAATAGTTGAAAGCGGCATACAGGATAAAAGCCATAACGAAACAAGGTTTTTTGCTATTACAAAACAGGACACAAGCAATGTTGAAGAAGGCAAAACAAGTGTTGTTTTTTCCACACTGCACAGACCAGGTGAGCTTTATCGTGCCCTTGATATTTTATCTATTTGGGATATAAATATGACTAAAATAGAATCAAGACCTATGAAAGACCATTTAGGCACTTATATTTTTTACGTGGATATTGAATGTGAAAATTATCTTGACAGAAAAGATGCACTTAAAATGCTTGAAAGAAAGACTAATTTCTTTAAGCTTTTGGGTACATATAATATACTAAAATAACACCGGAGGCAGAATAAATTGAAGTGTACTCTTAAATATTTATTTGGCGAATTAAAGCCAGCGGGTCGCATTTTTATACTGCTTATGGCACTTTTTGTTATAGTTTCTTCGCTTTTTATGCCAAGTATTATAATTTTTGCTTTAATTTCGGCACTTTTTGCTGTTGTTGCTTCTTTACTTATTACACATGTACTAAGCAGCAGAAAGTATTCCATTGAGCCGGAAATGACTAAGGAAGTTATAAAAAGCATAAAGCATTTTAAATATGTCTATTTAATGGGCCATAAAAGGGCAGATTTCGACAGCTTTGGCGCCTGTGCCGGTATATATGCTATATGCCGTGCTTTAGGCAAAGAAAGCCATATTATAATGGGCACCGATATATTTGCTGTTAAGGATATATACGATAAATTTGCCATTAATAAAGAATATGACGGCGTTTTTGTAACATCAGCCGAGGCAGAAAAGAAAATAGACAGCCAGTGCCTTGTTATATTATGCGACACCCATGCTTCAAGGCTTGTTGAAAGCTCTGTTGCTATTGAAAAAGCCGGAAAAACCATTGTTCTTGACCACCATAAAGAAAGCGGACAGCCTGTTGAAGGCGCTGAAAAGATTTTTATTAAAACTTACTTTTCTTCCTGCTGTGAACTGGTAGCAGCAATCTTAAGCTCATGCTTGGTTAAACCCTCATCTTTGGAAGCAGAAGCACTTCTTGCAGGAATGATGGTTGATACCAGAAATTTCGGCATTAACTCAGGTGAGCATGTATTTTCTACAGCGGCTTATTTATGCCGCTGCGGTGCTGACAGTGTGGCAGCAAGAATGCTTTTTAAAAGCACTATGGCTCTTGAGAGAGCTAAGGCAAATGCCGTTGAAAGCTCTAAAATGTATAAAAAAGGGGTTATTTTTTCTGTATGCGATTCAAGCCACAAAAACGTGTATTTGGCCTGTGCCAGAGCTGCTGATGAACTTTTGGATATAAAAGGTGTGGAAGCATCTATTGTTATGTGCAGGTATTCAGGCACAGTTTATGTAAGCGCCAGAAGCAACGGCAGAATAGATGTTGAAAGCATACTTAAAAGAGTAGGCGGCGGAGGACATATTACAATGGCCGGAGCACAGTTTGAAAATAAAGACATACAAACAGTAGACACACTGCTTAAAAAAGCGGTGGATGAATATTTAACGGAGGTAAATTAAATATGAAAGTAATACTTCTTGAAGATGTAAAGGGAACAGGTAAAAAAGGACAGATAGTAAATGCCAGCGACGGTTATGCAAATAACTTTTTGTTCCCTAAAAAATTAGCAGTTGCAGCTACAAACGATAATTTAAACAGCATTAAGCTTCAGAAAAAAGCCGAGGAGAAAAGAAAGGCTGAAGAACTTGCAGCAGCTAAAGAGCTTGCTGAAAAACTTACAAACAAAGATATTAAAATTTCAGTTAAAACAGGCGATAACGGAAAGCTTTTCGGCTCTGTAACAAATAAAGAAATAGCGGCAGCCATTGAACAGCAGACAGGTCTTGTTATTGACAAGAAAAAAATTGTGCTTAACGACCAGATTAAAATGGTAGGCACAAGACACGTTAATATTAAGCTTCACCCGGAAGTTACAGCAGAAGTTAAAGTTATAATTTCAGAGGCATAATTAAAACGGAGGCGTTAATTTATGGGGCAAGAAGAAAATACAATTTCATATTTCCAGAAAGTACCGCCCCATGACGCTGAGGCGGAGCAGGCAGTTTTAAGCTCTATGTTTATTGACAGAGAGGCAGTTTCAACGGCTATGGAAATATTAAAGGCCGATGATTTTTACCGTCCGGATAACCGGCTTGTTTTTGAAGCTGCTTTGGAGCTTTTTTCAAAAGGTGAGCCTATAGATATTATAACAGTTAAAAACAGGCTTGAGGAAAAAGGTGTTTTTGAGCAGGTAGGCGGTATTGCTTATTTAGGCAAAGTTGCTTCTTCTGTAGGCAGCTCTGTAAACATAAGAAACTATGCCAAAATAGTTAAAGATAAAGCTGTTTTAAGAAATCTTATTAAAACAACAGGTGAAATAACACAGCAGTGCTTTGACGGCAAGGAAAGTGTAAATAATATACTGGATAAAGCGGAGCAGGGCATATTTAACATAATGGAAGGCAGAAGCTCCAGCGGTGTATACCATATAAAAGATGTTGCCGTTTCGGCATTCGAGAAAATAGAGGATATATACCGTAACAAAGGCAAGCTTACAGGTGTGCCTTCAGGCTTTGCAGACTTTGACTCAAAAACGGCAGGTTTGCAGCCTTCGGACTTAATACTTATAGCTGCAAGACCGTCTATGGGTAAAACGGCTTTTGCCCTTAATATAGCACAAAATGCAGCCATAAGAGGAAATGTGCCGGTAGCCATATTTTCCCTTGAAATGTCAAAAGAACAGCTGGTAAACCGTATGCTTTGTTCTGAGGCTATGATAGATGCCCAGAAGTTAAGAACAGGTGAGCTTACAGACGATGACTGGCCGAAACTTATACAGGCTATAGGCCCGCTTTCTCAGGCAGATATTTACATAGATGATACACCGGGTGTTTCGCCTATGGATATACGTGCTAAGTGCCGTAAGCTGAAACTGGAAAAGGGCATTGGTTTGATACTAATAGATTACCTTCAGCTTATGAGCTCTGATTCAAAAACTGATTCTCGTCAGCAGGAAATATCCGAGATTTCAAGGGCGCTTAAGGCTATTGCACGTGAGATGAACGCTCCTGTTGTGGCTCTTTCTCAGCTGAGCCGTGCATGTGAGAGCCGTACGGATCACAGGCCTATGCTTTCGGACTTACGTGAGTCCGGAGCCATAGAACAGGATGCCGATGTTGTAGCATTTTTATACAGGGATGAATATTATTTCCCGGATACTGAAAAGCGTAATCAGGCAGAGCTTATAATAGCTAAACAGCGTAACGGTCCTACAGGCACAGTAGACCTTATGTGGTTGGGGCAGTATACAAAGTTTGCCAATATGATGAAAAACTTTTAGATATAATTTATACCGCATATTTAATTATGCGGTATTTTTATATTGACTGAAATTTTTGCACTTTCATAATACTATATATTTATTCATAACATTTATTTATAAAGCTCATAACTTTTTTATAATTTTTCTTGTAACTTAAACTATAAAAGCATAAAAAAAGAGAGCTTATAATAAGCTCTCTTTTTATAATAAGTATCTCTTTTAACAGGAATTCCAATTAAGCCTGTTTTGGAGCGCCTACTGGACAAGCACCAGCACATGCACCACAGTCGATGCAAGATGATTCGTCGATTACGAATACACCGCCGTCCTCTTTGATTGCGCCTACTGGGCACTCACCTGCGCAAGCACCACATCCGATACAGCTGCTATCAATTTTGTATGCCATTGGAATTACACCTCCCACTGAATTATTATTTTCTATTCTATATCAAAACTGTGCATTATGCAAGGTTTAATTATGGAAATTATATAAAACTTTAAATATAACTAAAAATATTACATAATCTTTTCATTTTTTTAACATATAGTCATATTTGATATTTTTGAAGGAATTTTAAAATATTAAGTTGCAATAAAGACTATTTAAGTGCTTTATATAATATGTAAAAAATGTTATAATTAACAATAGATAATATAATTGCTTTTATACTTTAAAATATCCTCAGTTTTTGCATAATTGTATTTTGTGGCAGAAGGGTTGTGATTAAATGATTTCGCGTTTTACAGCATATATTGTTTCGGCAGCTATGGCCGTTGGACAAACCGTAACATTTGATACTGAAGCTTTTAAAAGCAGTACGGAACAGGAAACACAGCAGGTAAGTCAGGAACAGGAGTTTGACTATGAAGCAATTAAGGCTTTAATGCCGCCGCAGCCGGAGAGCAATAATCCGCTTGTTGGGTATAACGACAAAAAAAGCTGGTGGTTTTCAAGAAACACAACCAAAACACCACCAAGTGCTCAAATGGACATAAACATAAGCCAATATGATGCCTATTATTTAGGCGATGTAAGCCGAAAAGTTATATATCTTACATTTGACGAAGGCTATGAAAACGGCTGTACAAGCCGGATACTTGATACTTTAAAGGCAAACGATGTGCCGGCAGCGTTTTTTGTAACAAAAAGTTATATAGAAAGTGAACCGGAACTGGTAAAAAGAATGGTAAACGATGGCCATGTAGTAGGCAATCATTCAGTTACACACCCGGATTTAACATCTTTAACAGATGAACAGATAGCAGAAGAAATAAACGGCTGTGCCGAGTATTTTAAAGAAGTTACCGGTCAGGATATGCCGCCGTTTTTCAGGCCGCCGGAGGGCGTTTACAGCATTAGAACACTGGAAAAAACACAGCAGTTGGGGTACAAAACCATATTTTGGAGCTTTGCCTACAGGGACTGGGTTACAGACGACCAGCCGGGCAAAGAGGCTGCTTTTAACAACATAATTAACTACAGTCATAACGGCTGCATAATGCTTCTTCATGCAGTATCTGAGTCTAATACTGAGGCTCTTGACAGTGCTATAAAGGATCTTAAAGCACAAGGCTACACATTTGAAAGCCTTTACAGGCTTCCATAAAATATAAGGGGGAATTAGAAATGGGCAACACAGGTATTAAATTTGATTTTAACAACATGATGAGTGACTTCATAGGCGACAAAGGCATTAAAGAAGATGACATACAGGCACTTAAAGGTAAAATCGAGTCAGCCCACAAGGCTATGATTGAAAAAAGAGCATCAGGCAAAATGGACTGGCGTGACCTTCCATATAACCAGAATGAAGTTGTGGATGACATAATTAATTATGTAAACAGCGTTAAAGACGATTTTGAGGCATTTGTTGTTTTGGGTATTGGCGGCTCGGCTTTAGGCCCTATGGCAGTTCAGCAGGCTATAAACAGCCCTTATTATAATGAGCTTCCTAAAGAAAAAAGAAACGGTTTTCCTAAGCTTTATGTAATGGATAACGTAGACCCGGAGAAACTTGCTTACTTCTTTGATATGATAGACGTTACAAAATGCCTTTTTAACTGCATTTCAAAAAGCGGCAGCACTTCCGAAACAATGAGTCAGTTTATGATAATTAAAGAGATGCTTTCTGAAAAGTTAAGCAAGGAAGAAGCCGCTAAGCATATTGTATGCACAACAGATAAAGTAAACGGCAACCTTATTAAAATAGCCAAAGAAGAAGGATATAAAACATTTATAATTCCTTCAGGAGTAGGCGGAAGATTTTCGGAGCTTACACCTGTTGGTCTTCTTCCGGCGGCTATGTGTGGAATAGACATTAAAAAAATGCTTCAAGGCGCTGCATATATGGACGAAATTTGCAAAAATGAGGATATTTATAAAAATCCGGCTTATATGTATGCCGTTTTAAGCTACATAGCCATGAATAAAGGCAGAAACATTGCCGTTATGATGCCTTATGCAGACTCATTAAAGCTTATTTCAGACTGGTTTGCTCAGCTTTGGGCAGAATCTCTTGGAAAGAAATTCGATAACGAGCACAAAGAGATTTTTGCAGGACAAACACCTGTTAAGGCTTTAGGCGTTACAGACCAGCATTCACAGGTTCAGCTTTATACAGAAGGACCTTTCGACAAAATGATTGTTCTTTTAGGTGTTGAAAACTACAGAAGAACAATGAATATTCCGGCAATTTACGGTGATATACCAAGCCTTGGATTTTTAGGCGGTGTTACACAAAACAGACTTATCCAAACAGAGCAGATGGCAACAGAATATGCCCTTTATAAAGCGGGCAAAATGAGCCTTACAATTACACTTCCTGAGGTTAACGAGTTTACTCTTGGTGAGCTTTTATACATGTTTGAAGTAGCAACAGGCTTTGCAGGTGAGCTTCTTAACATAAATGCCTTTGACCAGCCGGGCGTTGAAGAAGGTAAAAATGCAACTTATGCTATGTTCGGCAGACCGGGCTATGACGAAAAGAAGAAAGAACTTGATGCAAGACCGGAAAAGAAAGATAAATATATAATTAAATAATTTATAATATCCAAAACAGGTGAAGCCCTTGCTTTGCCTGTTTTTTATGTATCAAAAAGATATAAAGTGCTGCAAAGGCATTATGAAATATGTTATAAAAAAGGCTATAAAAAGGTTATAAAAAAGTTATTAAAAAGGTTTGAAAGAATAAGTTAAGAAGGCATAAAAAGGTTATAAACAGTATGTAAAAAAGTGTTTTTTGCTGAAATTTGCG
>CALWSS010000001.1 GCA_944384255.1 uncultured Clostridia bacterium | reverse complement strand
ATGTTGTCGCTTAAAAGCAAGTCAAAACGCATAAGCTGTTCCGCTATACTTTGATTTTCAGCAGTTAAGCCGCTTTGAATGCAGAAGTTAAAAAGAACCTCATAAAGCTGGTTTTTGCTATGATTTACGGCGTGGAATCCGTTGGACACCCAGTATTCGCCAAGGGCCTCGTAAAAATCAAAGGCGCTTGGAAACATGGAGGAAATAAATTTTTCCGCCGTAATTATTTTAAAGGAGTTATAATAGGTTTCAACCATTTCCTCTATGGCCTTAAGCCTAAGCATGTCCTCAAAGGGCATTTCCCTTGTGAAAAGCACCTCGTAAGGGGCTTTTTCATTATAAACTATACCATGCTTTTGGGCGTCGCGCCTTAGGGCTGAGCCTTTAAGTAGCTTTAAAAATCCAAGCTGAAGCTGCTCTGGACGCAGGGAGTACACATCGTTGAAGGATTTTTTAAATGAGGCATAGTCCTCAAAGGGCAGTCCGGCTATAAGGTCAAGATGAACGTGTATGTTTTTTGCGGCCTTTATCTTGTTGACTTTCCGCTTTATTGTCTCAAAATCGGCGTTTCGCGAAACGGCCCCAAGGGTTTTTGTGTTGGTGGACTGAACGCCTATCTCAAATTGGAAAAGACCTTTTCTTGCGTTTTTAAGAAAATCAATGTCGTCGTCATTAAGGGCATGAGCCTCAATTTCCATGTGGAAATTTGTTTTTCCGTTGTCATTTCTCATTATGTATTCCCATATAAAACGGGCATGGCTTTTGTTGCAGTTGAATGTCCTGTCCACAAACTTAACCTGTTTAACGTTGTTTTTAATGAAAAAGTCCAAATCCGCCTTTATTCTGTCTTGGGACAAAAACCGAGGCTTTCCGTCAATGGAGGACAGACAAAAGCCGCAGTTGTAGGGACAGCCTCTTTGGGACTCGTAATATATTATGCGGTTTTCCATTTCCTCAATATTGTTATAGGGGAAAGGTATATGGTTAAGGTCCATGGGTTCGGCAGGGGGAGAGGACATAATTTGACCCTTATAACGAAAAGTTATGCCGGGTATGCCGCAAAAGTTTTTTTCTCTATCTTCAATACGGTTTAAAATGGAAAGGACTGTTTTTTCGCCCTCGCCTTTAATAATCAAGTCTATAAAGCTGTTGTTTTTTAAAATATCATCTCCGCTGAAGCTGACCTCCGGCCCGCCGAGAAATATGAATGTGTGGGGCAGTATCTTTTTAATGGAGGAGGATATTTCCAAAATCATGTCTATGTTCCATATATAGCATGAAAAACCTATAACGTCGGGGCGTATTTTAAATATCTCCCTTATTATAAGTTCTTTGCTGTTGTTTATTGTGAACTCGGCCGTTTCCGCTTTCTTTCCGTAAAGGGCGCAATAGGCCGAAATTGACCTTATGGCCAATGAGGAATGTATGTATTTGGCGTTAAGGGCCGTAAGAAGAGTTTTCAATTTAATCACCGCTTGTTTATAAATTTACAGTATAAAACAGTATAGCATATATTTTATATTTTTGGGCGAAAATAATATATAAACTCCGGCGTGTTTTGTTTAACGGAAGGCAGTTTGGAGACGTTGAGAATTTCACAAGTGTAACGGGCAAAGCAGGCGAAACAGAGTTATTGGGAACATTTGACATTTTAAATTAAATAAGAAGTATAGTAAGAGGGAGGTTATTTTTTTATGGGCGAAAAAATAAGTAAAAAGCAGGCTGCTATTTTCGGCGCCGTTATAGGGCTTATAAACGGAATTTTCGGCTCCGGCGGGGGAGTGGCCGCTGTGTACGCCTTCGAGAAAAAGGGAAAAATGGAAGCCAGAAAAAGCCACGCAACGGCAGTTGCCGTTATACTTCCAATATCAATAGTCTCGGCGGCGGTTTATCTTTTTAAAGCCGATATACTTATTTTAAACGTGCTTCAGGCCTCGGCGGGAGGCGTTATAGGCGGGCTTTTGGGAGCGCTTTTGCTTAGCAAAATATCAAATAACCTTATTCACAAAATTTTCGGCGTTGTAATTATAGCTTCGGCGGTTAGGATGTTGATTATATGATATTTTTTTTATCCGGTCTGTTTTCGGCTGTTTTCGGCGGAATGGGCATAGGCGGCGGAATGCTGCTTATACCGGTTCTTACGTTTTTTACCGATTTAACCCAGCAGCAGATACAGGGCATAAACCTTATGTATTTTATACCTTCAGCGGCCGCCGCCGTTATAATACACAAAAAGAAGGGCAACATTGAAAAAAGCGTGCTTAAGCCGGTTATACTGCCGTCGCTGCCGGCCTGCGCTATTGGCGCTTTTGCGGCTATGGCCATAAGCGCTGGTTCTTTAAGGCGGCTTTTCGCCATTTTTCTGCTTTTTGTGGGAATATCGGAGCTTTTTAAAAAGGGAAAAGGCAAATAGGCTGTAATTATATGGAATTTGAAGCCGGTTTATGCTATACTGTTTTTATTCGGCTTTTATTTTTTATATTCTGTTTAATTAGAGGTTTTGCCATGAGATTTATTGACGATGTTTTTATAAGCGCCATAGACGACGTTGAAACGGTTATATATTCCCTTAAAAGGGGCCTGCCGGTTTTCAACATATATCTTTTGTGCGTTGGGGAAAATGTTCCCTCCGTTATAGTCTCAAGCTATGAGTATTTCAGCGGGGAGCGGTATAAGGATATGTATGTGGCCGGCATAAGTTCCGGAAAGTACAACGCATACAAAATATACGCCGAGGCCGTTAAGTACGCCTTGGAAAACAAATGGGATATTAATAATATAGGCCAAAATCTTATAAAGGAGAGTAAACTTTGAGGGTTTTGCCGTTTGTTTTGTCTTTTGTGTGTGCTGTCGCAATGTTTGTTGTTATATTAATATCTTCGGTTCAGTGGGTTGCCTTCAGCGATGTTGAATATTACCAAAGGGAGTTTGAAAAGCACAATTCATATTCCTTTGTTTACGCCCCTAAGGAAAGCGTTGACAGGGCCGCTTGGCTTCTGGTGGAGTATATGCTTGATGAGACGGACAGTCTTGATATGCCGGCGGGAGAAGGCTATGAAGGAGAGTATTTCACCGAAAGGGAAAAAAGCCACATGGTTGACGTGAAAGAGCTTGTTCAGGGCGGAATTGTAATAAGAAGGGCCGCCGCCGCGGTTTTTGCCCTTTGCGTTGCCGGCCTTTTGATTTTAAAAAGTGATTTTAAAACCGTATGTTCCGCCTTTGCCGTTGTTTCGGGATTTATAATTGCTGTGTCGGCCTTTTTTGCCATAGCCATGGTTATAGATTTTAACGGGCTTTTTATACTTTTTCACGAGACGTTTTTCAACAATGACCTTTGGCTTTTGGACCCTGCCGAAAGCCGTCTTATAAACATGGTGCCGCTGGAATTTTTTATTGACACAGTTGTTAATATACTTGTGCGCTTTGAAACCTGCGTGGCGGCTGTTTTAATTTTAAGCACAGCCTATTTAATTATAAGGCTTAGAAAGCGTTTAAAGGGGTGATATGGTGGCTGGCGTTTTATTTTTAATTTTAAAAGCCGCGGCCGTAATAGTATGTGTTTTAATTATTTTGACTTTGGCCATATTGTTTTTTGCCCTTTTAAGCAAAATAAAGTATGCCGTTAATATTGACGGCGAAAATGGGTTCAAATTTAACACTGATGTTTCATATCTTATGGGAATTGTTAAAATTAAGGCTTTGTATGAAAACGACGACGTAAGTCTTTCGGTAAAGATTTTTGGGAAAAGTCTTTATCCAAGGGAAAAAGCCGAAAAAAGGCCGAAGCCGAAAAGGGAAATGCCCGATGAAAAGGACGGCCTTAAAAGGGCGCCGGTTCAAAGAATAGAAAAAGCTGAGGACAAAAAAGCCGACGGAAGCAGTGGAAAAGCCCAACCGCAAAAGCGTTCCGGCCCTGAGAAAAGTGAAATTAAAAGGGATAAAAATATTTACGGCTCTGATATTAAAAAAGAGGGTTCCGTTTCGAGGGCGTCAGACAATTTAAGCTGGGAGAAAAGATACTCATCTATGCTTGAGAGGGAAAGAAAAAACAGCCCCCAGCCGGAAATAAGACGTATTAAAATGTCCGATTTCGCCTCCGTTGAAGCCGAAGAAAACAAAGAGCCGAAAGAAAGAAAAGATAACATGAGTGTTGAGCCGGAAAACGAGGAAAGCAAAACAAATCCGGCCCTTAAGTATATTTTGAGCCTGAGCTTTGGCGAGAAAAAAACAGTGGCTTTTGGAGGGGTAAGGCTTTTAAAAAGAATTTTGGGGGCCGTTTTGCCAAAAAAAATCAAAGCCTATATCCGAGCCGGAGTTGGAGAGCCAATGTATACGGGACTTTTGCTGGGCGCTTTGGGTGTGCTTAACGGCATTATAGGCGGCGGCATAAGGGCCGAAGGTGACTTTGACGGATTAAGTTTCAGCGGAAATGCCGATTTTTGGGGCTGTTTCAGGCCAGGATACATTTTATATAGTCTTTTGATGTTTGTTAAAATTAAACAGGTAAGAAAGGCCATAATAATATATATTAAGGAATAAAACGGCTGAAAGGCCGGTTTTGAACATACAGCGCGGCAGGCGTGAAAAATAAATTACAAGAGGTGTGTTTAATGGGAGCTAATGTTAACTCAAGTATCGAAACCCTTTGCTCTAAGTTAGGGGAGTTTGTTTCATCAAAAACCGTTGTGGGCGAGGCCGTTACGGTTGGCGATATTGTGCTTATACCGCTTATAGAGGTATCCTTCGGCATGGGAGCCGGAGGCGGCGAGAAGGATGGAAAGGACGGCTGCGCCGGCGGAATGGGTGCCAAAATAGCGCCCAATGCCGTTATAGCCGTTGTAAATGGCAATGTTCAGCTTATAAACATCAAAAACCAGGACGCTTTAAACAAAATTATAGATTTGGCCCCGTCAATAGCCAATAAGCTTAATTTCAGCGCCGCTTTCTCTAAGGCCAAAAAAGATATAGAAAACGAGAGAAAATCTGAGGAAACCGCTGAATAAAGATTGATTAACAATAATGGCAATCATAAATTTTGAAGCGCTGAGAGCCGTTTATAAATCAACACTGGTTTATGGACTAATTTTGGAGGCGCTCAATAGGCCGTCTTTTATAGGTAGTTCGGAGGGATAATTGCGGGTTTTTAAGGAATGAAGCGGATTCACTTATTTTAATTGAAAAGACCGCAGAAGAAAGATACTGGCTATAAGCGGAGAGTTTAGGAAACTATCAATTAAATAAACGCGGCGGAATTAATTTCTGGGTGCGAAAATCTGAGTTTCAAGGCTTTAATAACTGTATAAATAATTGTATTCCTCAGCTAACGCAAATGTATAAAAGAGCCTTTAAGTGCGCTCAAAATGCCATGTTTATCAGCGGTTTGCGGGAATTATTCGGTAAAAAGAGTTTTTGCCGTTTTAAGCAGGGCTTTGAAATGCTGAAGAATTTAAAAAGTGATTTTAAAATATAACTTGGCCGCGCTTATTTTAAAGGGCGGCCTGAATTAAACGTGACAGGAGAAATATAAAAATATGTATTCCATATACAGCCTAAATTGCGGCTTCCTTTAAGGAGGGGTTTAATGCTTACCCAAATAGATTTTTACGATAAAGACACAGTTAAGAATATACTGGGCTGTCTTTCGGTTAAGCCCGACAGAATAGTTTTTATATACGACAGCGAGATAAAGGACAAAAACAGATTTGTGTGCCTTGAAAGCTGTTTTAAAAAACATCTGCCGAATATAATATTCGAGATACGGCCGGTGGATATAAACGACGTTATAATGATATATAAAACCGTAATAGATGTTATAGATACATATTCGCGGGACGGCCGGTGCGTAATGGATATTACAGGCGGAAGCGAGCTTATGACGGTGGCCGGCGCAAAGGCCGCCATTGAGACAAAAACAAAAATGCTCTATTCCGACATAATAGAGGGCCGAATAATAAACGTTGAGGACAAGGCCGACTTTATACCGGCCGAAACATTAACTCTTGACGATTATGTGGAGGCCAAATGCGCCGTTTTTATAGGAAATTCTCACGACGCCCCCGATGAAAGCCGGTTTGGGGCCATACTTGATATGTGCGAATACATATTTTCCCACCTTAAAGAGTGGCGGGTTACATGTTCTTATATTCAGCAGGCCATGGCCAGCACGCCCAAAAGCGATGTTGATTTAAGGTCGGTGCTGTATTTTAAAACAAAAGGCGGACACAAGGTGTCGCCTGATATTAAAATGCTGGAAAAATTTCAGGAGCTGGGGTTTATAAAGGACCTTTATGTTTCGGAAAAACATATTGTGTTTTCATTTAAATCGGAGAAATATAAGTCATACTTGATTAACTTTGGCGTTTGGCTGGAGCTTTTTGTTTATATACACGCCATTAAAACGGGAGAATTCAGCGATGTGCGCCTTGGCGCCATGGTGGACTGGGACATATTCGACGATAAATCTGTGCCTGGAAACGAGATTGACGTGGTTTTTACGGACGCCTCAATGCCGGTTTTTGTAAGCTGCAAACTTACGGAAGCCACAACATCTGCCATAAACGAGCTTGTTATAGAACGAAAACGCATAGGCGGCTGGTTCTCTAAAGCCATTATAGTAACATTCAGCAACGACAAAAAGGAAAACAGCGGCGTTTATAAAAGGGCTAAGGAGCTGGGAGTTGAGATGCTTGACAAAAACGACATAATGAGCGGAGAGTTTGGAAAGCGCCTTGTTTCGGCCGTTAGAGAGCACGACCTTGTTAGCCTTAAGTGGAAGAAATTTTAATTTTACGGGATATATAAAAGACGGTTTGTGTCACCGCTGGAATTTAAGGAACGTCCTTATTAAACA
The DNA here is from genome assembly GCA_944384255.1 of uncultured Clostridia bacterium. Taxonomy (GTDB): domain Bacteria; phylum Bacillota; class Clostridia; order Lachnospirales; family Anaerotignaceae; genus Neoanaerotignum_A. Next base: position 21,587 of record CALWSS010000001.1, on the reverse strand, counting down.
GGGCGTTCCTTTTAATGTGGAAAAACAGAGTCATGTTCAAGGCGGCTAAAAGATAGCGGTTATGAAAGAGTTGCAGAGTCGTATTTTGCCGCGATAAAAAGTCGGGTATGTGTTTTCTAAGGCTTTTAGTCAAGCTGGAGAATGTAACCGCTAAACGGCAGTATGATTTTTAAATGGCGTCGATTTGTATATGTTAAATTATTATGTGTTTTTGATATTTAAAATTGCCGAATTATTAAAAAATATGGCGGTTTTAAACATAGACATCAGTTTTTTGAAAAATCTATTGACTAATTTTGCAAGGGGTGGTAAAATATTTATCGCTGATGAGTTGTGTCAGTACTTATAGGCAGTCGTGGCGGAATTGGCATACGCGCTAGACTAAGGATCTAGTCCGGGTAAACTGGGTAGGGGTTCAAGTCCCCTCGACTGCATTATATGCGCGAATGGCTCAGTGGTAGAGCATCGCCTTGCCAAGGCGAGGGCCGCGAGTTCGAATCTCGTTTCGCGCTTTTAATGGGGTATCGCCAAGCGGTAAGGCAACGGATTCTGATTCCGTCATTCGCAGGTTCAAATCCTGCTACCCTAGGTTGTTTATTAGTCTGGTTTTGGAACCCAAAATCAGGCTTTTTTCTTTATTTGCTAATGTTTTATTAACTGTGAGGTGCTGTGTATGCTTGATGTGGCTTTAGTGGGTACAGGCGGTATGATGCCTATGCCCGACAGGTTTTTGTCATCTATGATGATACGTCTTAACGGCAGGCTTCTGCTTGTTGACTGCGGAGAAGGCACCCAAGTTTCATTAAAAAAAATCGGCTGGGGATTTAAGACAATAGACGCCATAGTATTTACTCATTATCATGCAGACCATATATCCGGGCTTGTGGGTATGCTTCTTGCTATAGCCAATGCCGGAAGAGAGGAAAAAATTAAACTTATAGGCCCTAAGGGACTTAAATTTGTTGTTGAAGGCCTTTTAAGAATAGCTCAGGACTTGTCATTTGAAATTGAATATATTGAGCTGGAAGAAAAAACAAATATTAATGCTATTGGACTTGATATTGATTTTGTGCCGGCTGTGCATTCGGTAAAATGCTTATCTTACAGCTTTTCTTTAAGGCGCAAGGGAAAATTTGACGCCGAAAAAGCAAAAGCCCTTGATATACCGAAAAAATTATGGTCTGTTATTCAAAAGCAGGGCGTTTTGGAGTATAATGGTGAAAAATATACTGCCGATATGGTAATGGGAAGCGAAAGAAAAGGTATTAAAATAGCTTACTGTACTGACAGCAGACCTTTTGATGAGCTTATTGGATTAGCTTCTAATGCTGATTTATTGGTATGTGAAGGCATGTATGGAGAAAATGAGAAAAAGAATAAAGCATTGGAAAATAAACACATGCTTTTTTCCGAAGCTGCCCAAATTGCTTCGATGGCAGGTGTAAAAGAGCTTTGGCTTACTCATTTCAGTCCGGCACTTTCTGAGCCGGAAAGCTTTTTAACTAATGCTTCTGAAATATTTCCTAATACTCTTGTGGGATATGACGGCATGAGCAAGACAATATATTTTGAGGATTGATTTGCCCTTATGGGGAGGTTATTATGAAGGATAATAATGATGTTTTGATACTTGGCATAGAAAGTTCCTGTGATGAAACAGCGGCTTCTGTTGTTAAAAACGGAAGGATTGTAATGAGCAATGTTATTTCGTCTCAGATTGCTGTTCATACGGTTTATGGCGGAGTTGTACCTGAAATAGCTTCAAGAAAGCATATTGAAAACATTGATTATGTTATAGACAGTGGCCTTAAAGAAGCCGGTGTTACATTTGATGACATAGATGCTATAGCCGTTACATACGGCCCGGGACTTGTGGGTGCATTGCTTGTAGGTGTTTCAGAAGCAAAGGCTTTAGCTTATGCCTTAAATAAGCCTTTGGTAGGAGTTAACCATATAGAAGGACATATATGTGCCAACTACATTGACGATATAAATTTTGAACCGCCTTATGTTGCACTTGTAGTTTCCGGAGGACATTCACATCTTTTGTATGTAAAGGGTTATGACGATTTTGAGATATTAGGCAGAACTCGTGATGACGCAGCAGGTGAGGCCTACGATAAGGTGGCCAGAGCCATAGGCATGGGTTATCCAGGCGGGCCTAAAATAGACGCAGCCGCAAAAAACGGCAATGCCGATGCAATAGAATTTCCAAGGGTGTTTTTGGAAGAAAACAGCTTTGATTTCAGTTTCAGCGGTTTAAAGTCGGCTGTACTTAATTATCTTAACAAAATGAAAATGACAAACAGTGAAATTAATCCTAATGATGTTGCAGCTTCTTTCCAGAAAGCCGTTATTGAGGTTCTTACACAAAAGACAATAGCTGCTGCCAAATATAAAGGTGTAACAAAAGTGGCTATGGCAGGTGGCGTTTCTTCCAACTCAGCTTTAAGAAGTGAGATGAAGCGTCTTTGTGATGAAAATGGATTTTCTCTTAATGTTCCGGCACCTGTTTTCTGTACAGATAATGCTGCAATGATAGCCTCTGCCGGTTATTATGAATACATTAAAGGTGTAAGAAGCGGCCTTGATTTAAACGCTAACCCGAATTTAAAATTAGGTGAAAGATAATAAATTAACAAAACTCCGCAGCAATTATTAATAGCTGGGAGTTTATTTTTTATGCTTTGAGATAAAATAAAGCCGATAAAAGCTTAATGTTTTATTTAAAAACTTTTCAAAACTGAAAATTAATTGAATTAGTATTTTATTTGTGTTGTTTCTGTTTAGGTGCAAAATGAAATACAATTTTTATTATTCAACTGCCTAAGCCTAAAGTCTTACGCGGCAGCACAGTTTCAGAGAGTTTTAATATTTTTTAGTTAAATTAATAACAAATGAAAAAATGTAGAATTAAATATAGTTCAAATTAATTTTTGCCAATGAAAAAAATCGTAATATGGTTTAAATATTGACAAAAGCAATTAATTAATTTATAATTAAACATTGTAAATGTTTTGATTTGGGAACAAAAAATTTAATGAAACATGTAAAAAAACAGCAGGTTAAACGTAAAAAATCACAAAACAACATATAAAAAATAAGGAATATTTAGAAGTTTTTATAGTTAAAAAATTAACAACTTGTTTACTTTATATTAGAGTTTTCAATAATTTGTATTATATTTTATTAGGTATATTTTTTCCGTAAAAACGGATAAATATATAAAATCAGGAATACTGTTTAGGCCACTTAATTAACAGATGTTCCTACACTACGCCGGGTATTGTATTGGCTTAAGAGTTAAATGCAATACGGTTTAAACAAGAGAGGTGATTAAAATGGCTTTTGAAGTAATCAAGAATATTGTAGAGGCTGAAAATGAAATTGATTCCATTAAAGCCCAAGCCGATGCTAATGCATTGAGGATTATAGCCGATGCCAAAGCTCAGGCCGATACTTTGATTGCCGACGTAAGACGCAGCGCTAAGTCAGAACAAAAGGCGGCCGTTGAAAAGGCTATTGAGGATACAAAGCCTGAAGTAGACAAAATAATGGCCGATGCCCTTAAGGTTTGTGACGAAGTAAAAAATACCGCCGATAAAAACAAACAAAAAGCGGTAGAAGCTGTCATTGGAAAGGTTGTGGGTATAAATGGCGATAGTTGAAATGAGTAAACTCAGCGTCATAGGCCTTAACGACAACAAATCCGATGTTCTTAGAGAGCTTATGACTCTTGGAGTTTGTGAGATTAGCTCTCAGGATGAAAAGCTGTCGGACAGCGAATGGACGGCATTAATTAAACGTGATTTTGACCAGAATTCAGGTTTGAATGCTGACATTAAGATTTCTGAGGTTTTTTCAGCCTTGGAAGTTCTTGATAAGTACTTTACAGGCAAAAAGCCGTTTATCAGGTGCAGAAAGCCTGTAAGTGAAGCTGAGTTTGAAACAAAAAACTCTAAACCTGAAGAAGCTGAAAAATTCGCCGCTTTAGTTAATGAAAAATACAAAAAGGTATTGAGCCTTAAAGCGCAGCAGACAGCTCTTTTAACAGAAATTTCGGAGCTTAAGCCGTGGCTTGATTACGAGTTTAATTTGGATATGAAAGAAACCAAATACTCGGCAATTATGCACGGAACATTTCCGACTTCTGTTGTGATGGCCGATATTGAAAGCCGTCTTTCACAGGAAGGCAGCGGATGCGTTATTGAAGTTGTTTCAAAAGACGACAAAATAACTTATGCTGTAGCCGTTTGTCTTAAAGAGGACAAGGAAGGTGTTTTGAACATATTAAGGCAGGAGAACTTTAATCCGGTTTCTTTTACGGATATTGTGGGAACTGCCAAAGAAAACACCGAATCCTGCAACATCAGATTAAAAGATGTTGAAAGCGAACTTTCAGACATCGAAAAAGAAATAGGCCATCTTTCGGAAAATATCGAAACGTTGGAGTTTTACTATGACGATTTGGTTATTGAAAGAGATAGATGCAAAATATTGTCAAACATATTAAGAACAGAAAAGACTTTTTATTTTGACGGCTGGGTAATTAAGTCGGCTGTTGACAAAGTAAAAAGCGTTCTTGATAAATACGAATGTTATTACGAGATTACGGAGCCGGAAAAAGGCGAGCAGATGCCTATACTGCTTAAACAAAATTCCCTTACAGACCCGTTCCAGTCTATAACGGACCTTTATTCCACACCTTCCGTAAACGATATAGACCCTACGCCGTTTTTGGCGCCGTTTTATTTTATATTCTTCGGTCTTATGCTCTCAGATGCGGCTTACGGACTTATACTTTCTGTAGGTTCGTTTATACTGCTAAAGCATTACAGGCTTGAAGGCATGATGAAACGACTTGTTAAAATGTTTATGTTCTGTGGAATATCAACATTCTTCTGGGGTGTATTGTTCGGCGGCTGGTTTGGTGACATGTTCGGCATAAGCCCGGCATGGTTTAACCCGGTTGAAGAACCTATGACACTTCTTATATTCTCCCTTGTATTAGGTGGAATTCATATTTTTGTAGGTATGGGTTTAAAAGCATATTTGCTTTTGAGAAACGGTCAGGCAATAGATGCTATATGCGACATATTCCTTTGGTATCTGCTGCTTATAGGTTTGGTTGTATTTGGTCTTGGCTCAAGTATAGCTCCTATAGCTACAGAGATAGGAAAATGGATGTCTATAATAGGCGCTGTAGGCATAGTGCTTACAGGCGGAAGAAGCAAAAAAGGTTTTGGAAAGGTAACAGGCGGTCTTGGAAGCCTTTATGGTATTACAAGTTATTTGTCTGATGTACTTTCATATTCAAGACTTCTTGCTCTTGGTCTTGCTACAGGTGTTGTTTCACAGGTTATAAACACACTTGGTAAAATGGTAGGCGGCGGAATTCTTGGTATTATAGTTATGGTTGTGGTATTTATTATAGGCCATGTATTTAACTTGGCTATAAATACACTTGGTACATTCGTGCACTCAAGCAGGCTCCAGTACGTTGAGTTTTTCGGTAAATTCTTTGACGGCGGCGGAACCCCGTTTAACCCGTTCAGCAGAAAAACAAAGTATGTGGAGATATTAAAGGAGGAAAAGTAATATGGAATCATTAACTTTATTTAACTTCAGCGGACAGTTTTATGCATTATTAGGTGCAGCATTAGCAGCACTTGCAGGCATTGGAAGTGCTATTGGTATTGGTATTGCCGGCGAGGCAGCAGCAGGTGTTGTTTCAGAAGACCCTAACAAATTCGGTCAGGTGCTTGTTCTTCAGGCTCTTCCTGGTACACAGGGTATTTACGGTTTGCTTATTGCATTTATCATTCTTCTTAAAGTAGGCCTTTTAGGCGGCGACGGAATGGTTGACATTACTGTTTCTCAGGGCGCTTATATCCTTGCTTCAGCAGCTCCTATCGGTCTTGTTGGTATTTTCTCTGCTATTGCTCAGGGAAAAGCAGCAGCAGCTGGTATTATGCTTGTTGGTAAAAAACCAAGCGAACTTGCTAAAGGTATGATTTTTGCAGCTATGGTTGAGACATATGCCGTACTTGCACTTCTTATCTCATTCCTTATGATAAACAGCATTACATTCTAATTAATAGATTATTAAATAGATTATAAAATATTTGAAAAGGAGGATAGGCTCCTATGGGTAACGGACAGAATCTTATAGACAAAATCCTTTCCGATGCCAAGGCACAGGCTGAAGCTGTAGAAGCTGAAGCAAAAGAAAAGGCAGAAGGCATTATATCAACTGCCAAAGCTAAGGCTGATAAGGAAAAGGCTAAATTTGATGAAATAGCGCAGCAGGAAGCAAACAAAGCTGCCGCAAAAGAGATTTCTGCCGCTGAAATGAGAGCTAAAAAGCTTATTTTGGCTAAAAAGCAGGAATGTCTTGAAGAAGTTTTAAAAGAAGCTGAAACAAAGCTCTGTTCACTTACAGGACAGGACTATGAAAATGTTATATTCGGTATGATTAAAAGAGCTGATAAAGAAGACGGTTCCGAGATTATTTTTTCCAAGAAAGACAAAGATGCTTTCGGAAATAAAGTAAAAGAAATGGGCTACAATGTTTCTGACGAAACAAGGGACATTGAAGGCGGTTTTGTCGTTAAAAATGGCGATATTGAATACAATTATTCATTTAAGTCAATTATTACCGTAGAACGGGAAGATATATTACAGCTTGCAGCAGGCATACTGTTTGCTTAAGGAGGTGCCATAATGGGCAGAGAAAAAATTTATCCTTTTGCCGTGGCGCGAATCAGAATGCTTGAAAATTCTCTTCTTACGGAAAAGACATATACACAGCTTATAGAGTCCAAGTCTGCCATGGAGGTATTTAAAATACTTTCCGATGCAGGATACGGCGGTGAAAACAGCATAGATATTAAAAACTATGAAAAAGCTCTTTCAAATCGTTTGGCAAAGGCTTATTCCGATGTAAAAGAGCTTGTGCCTAAAGAGCATTTTCCTGATGTGTTTTTGCTTAAAAACGACTATCAGAATTTAAAGGTTCTTGTTAAATCGGATATTTCTTCTATTAACGGTGAAAACTACCTTGTAGGCGGTACAACTGTTGATATTAAAGACATGAAAGAAGCTTTTGAGACTAAAAATTATGGCTGTCTTACTGAAAATATGGCTCAGGCTATAACTGACAGCTATGAGCAATATGCCAAAACTCAGAGCGGTCAGGCAATAGATAATGTAATGGATAATGCGGCTTTTAAGGATATGCTTAAAGTTGCCAAAGAAAGCGGCATAAAGTTTGTTGAAAACTATGTTAAAACACTTTGCGACATTACAAATCTCAGGAGCTATAACCGAATTAAAAACATGAAAAAAACTGCTTCGGATTTTGAATCTGTTTTTGTTCATGGCGGCACTGTAAGCCTTGATACGTTTAAAAAAGCATTTAATGCAGAAGGTGCTTCAGGCGGATTTAAAGAAACCGCTTATAACGACCTTGCTCTTAAAATGGACGAAGGCTTTACAGTATTTGAAAAAAGCTGTGATGATTATTTGATGGCGTTTATGCGTGATGCCAAGTACAAGAGCCTTACAGTAGAGCCGCTTTTGGCTTTTATATATGCTGTTGAAACAGAAGTTAAAACCGTAAGGATTATTGTAAACGGCAAATTAAACGGCATTGATACTGAGGTAATAAAAGAAAGATTGAGGGATGCTTATGTATAAAGTAGCGGTTATGGGAGACAAAGACTCAGTTATGGGTTTTACCGCTTTAGGTATTGATGTTTTCCCTGTTTATGAGGCCGACGAGATTAAAAAGACCATACATAAGCTGGTTGAAGAAGGCTATGCCATAATTTATATTACTGAGCAGTGCTCTCTTCAGGGAAAAGACGCCATTAATAAGTATAAGGATAATGAGCTTCCGGCTATTATTGTTATACCTGGCATTACCGGCAGTATGGGCCTTGGCATGAACGAAGTTAGAGAATCGGCAAAACGCGCTATAGGTGCAGATGTTTTGTTTGGAGATAATTAATAGACCTAAATAATAGAATCGAGTGGTGATAAAAAATGAGTACAGGCACAGTAGTTAAGGTGTCAGGACCACTGGTTGTAGCTGAAGGCATGAGAGATGCCAATATGTTCGACGTTGTCAGGGTTTCTGATAAGCACCTTATTGGTGAGATAATAGAAATGCACGGTGACAAGGCCTCAATTCAGGTTTACGAGGAAACAAGCGGTCTTGGTCCGGGTGAAGAAGTTGTATCTACAGGCCGTCCTATGAGTGTTGAGCTTGGACCGGGCCTTATATCAACAATATACGACGGTATTCAGCGTCCTCTTGAAAAGCTCTATGAAGCCAGTGGAGCTAACATTCACAGAGGTGTTGAGGTACCTGCTCTTGACAGAGAAAAGAAGTGGTATTTCAAGCCTGTTGTTAAAAAAGGCGATAAAGTACAGGGCGGCGACATTATAGGTGTAGTTCAGGAAACAGCCGTTGTTGAATGCCGTATTATGATTCCGCCTAAACTTAACGGAACGATTAAAGAAATTAAAGAAGGCGAGTTTACTGTTGAAGAGGAAATCTGCGTTGTAACAAACGAAAAAGGCGTAGATGTAACAGTTCCTATGATGCAGAAATGGCCTGTTCGTAAAGAAAGACCTTACAGAGCTAAACAGAGCCCTGATTCACTTCTTATTACAGGTCAGAGAGTTATAGACACATTCTTCCCTATTACAAAGGGTGGTGTAGCAGCTATACCTGGACCTTTCGGAAGCGGTAAAACAGTTACACAGCATCAGCTTGCTAAATGGGCAGATGCCGACATAGTTGTTTATATCGGCTGCGGTGAGCGTGGAAACGAAATGACAGACGTTCTTTTGGAGTTCCCGGAACTTAAGGACCCACGTACAGGCGAAAGCCTTATGCAAAGAACTGTTCTTATTGCCAATACTTCAGATATGCCTGTTGCTGCACGTGAGGCATCAATTTATACAGGTATTACAATAGCAGAGTATTTCCGTGATATGGGTTACAGTGTAGCTCTTATGGCAGACTCTACATCACGTTGGGCAGAGGCTCTCCGTGAAATGAGCGGCCGTCTTGAGGAAATGCCTGGTGAGGAAGGTTATCCGGCATACCTTGGAAGCCGTCTTGCACAGTTCTATGAAAGAGCCGGTATGGTACATTGTTTAGGCAGTGATGAAAACAGAATGGGATCCCTTACTGCCATAGGTGCCGTTTCACCTCCTGGTGGTGATACTTCCGAGCCTGTAAGCCAGGCAACACTTAGAATAGTTAAAGTATTCTGGGGTCTTGACTCATCTCTTGCTTACAAACGTCATTTCCCGGCTATTAACTGGCTTACAAGTTATTCACTTTATCAGGATAAGGTAGATGCATGGGCTGATAAAAACGTAGAAGAAGACTTTGCAGAGCACAGAGCAAGAGCTATGAGGCTTCTTCAGGAAGAAGCAGAACTTCAGGAAATTGTACAGCTTGTTGGTGTTGACTCACTTTCACATAGCGACAGACTTATACTTGAAGTAACACGTTCTATTCGTGAGGACTTCCTTCATCAGAATTCATTCCATGAAGTAGATACTTATACATCACTTCATAAACAGTACAGGATGCTTGCCCTTATACTTAAGTTCTACGATGAGGGACTTAAAGCCGTTAAGGAAAAGGTTTCCATAAACAAAATTTCAAAGCTCCCTGTTCTTGAAAGAATAGGCCGTGCTAAATATATAGAGGAAGCTAACGTTGATAAAGAATTCGATGTTATAGAATCGGAAATTGTATCTGAGCTTGCCGATCTTATAGCAAAGGAGGCTGAGGAAGAATGATAAAAGAATACAGATCTATTCAGGAAATCGCCGGCCCCCTTATGCTTATAAGCGGAGTTGAAGGCGTTAAATACGACGAGCTTGGCGAAATTGAGCTTGTAAACGGCGAAATTAGAAGATGTAAAGTTCTTGAGGTAAACGGCGACACAGCACTTGTTCAGCTTTTTGAAAGCTCAACAGGTATTAATATGTCAGACTCTAAAGTACGTTTCCTTGGTAAGAGCCTTGACTTTGGTGTTTCACCAGACATACTTGGCCGTGTATTCGACGGTATGGGTAAGCCAATTGACGGCGGTCCGGAAATAATACCTGAAAAGAGAATGGATATTAACGGTGCACCTATTAACCCGGCAGCAAGGGATTACCCTTCCGAGTTCATTCAAACTGGTGTTTCCGCTATTGACGGACTTAACACACTGGTTAGAGGCCAGAAGCTTCCTATATTCTCAGCTTCAGGTCTTCCACATGCTAACCTTGCTGTTCAGATTGCTCGTCAGGCTAAAGTTAGAGGTACAGACTCAAAATTCGCTATTGTTTTTGCCGCTGTAGGTATAACATTTGAAGATGCTGAGTTCTTCATTAATGACTTTAGAGAAACAGGCGCTATTGACCGTTCGGTAGTATTTGTTAACCTTGCAAATGACCCGGCTGTAGAGCGTGTTTGTACACCACGTATGGCACTTACTGCCGCTGAGTATCTTGCTTTTGAGCAGAACATGCATGTTCTTGTAATTATAACAGATATTACAAACTATGCTGAGGCCCTTCGTGAGGTTTCAGCAGCTAAAAAAGAGGTTCCTGGCCGTCGTGGATACCCTGGTTACCTTTATACAGACCTTGCTACAATGTATGAAAGAGCAGGTAAAAAGAGGGGCATTGAAGGTTCTATTACAATGATTCCTATACTTACAATGCCTGAAGATGATAAAACTCATCCTATCCCTGACCTTACAGGCTACATTACAGAGGGACAGATTATATTAAGCCGTGACCTTTACAAAAAAGGTCTTCAGCCACCTATAGACGTTCTTCCATCCCTTAGCCGACTTAAGGATAAAGGTATTGGTAAAGGCAAAACAAGAGAAGACCATGCCGACACAATGAACCAGCTTTATGCAGCTTATTCAAGAGGTAAAGATGCTAAAGAGCTTATGGCTATTCTTGGTGAGTCAGCTCTTTCGGATATAGACCTTCTTTATGCTAAGTTTGCTGATGAGTTTGAGAAAGAATATGTTTCTCAAGGCTTCAGAACAGACAGAACAATTGAAGAAACACTGGAAATAGGCTGGAAACTTCTTGCTATGCTTCCTAAGAGTGAGCTTAAACGTATTCGTGATGAATATCTTGAAAAATATATGCCTGAGGAGTGATAGGTGTGGCTAAATTAAATGTTAATCCAACACGTATGGAAATGACACGCCTTAAAAGACAGCTTAAAACAGCCACAAGAGGCCATAAACTCCTTAAAGATAAACTGGATGAGCTTATGAAGCAGTTCCTTGATATAGTTAAAGAAAACAAAAAGCTCAGGGAAGAGGCTGAAGCTGCTCTTGAAAAAGCATATAAAAGCTTTATAATTGCAAGAGCTGTTATGAGTGAGGAATATCTTGGCGAGGCTCTTATGATGCCTAAGCAGAAAATAGCTGTTGACGTTTCCAAAAAGAACGTTATGAGTGTTAATGTTCCTCAGTTTGATTTTAAAGCGGCTAACAACCATGATGATATTTATCCTTATGGTCTTGCTTTTACATCAGGTGAACTGGACTTATCAATGGAAGCGTTTTCCGAAGCTATGGAACCGCTTTTAAGACTGGCACAGAGTGAAAAAAGTGCACAGCTTATGGCACAGGAAATAGAGCGTACAAGGCGTCGTGTAAATGCCCTTGAAAACGTAATGATTCCTAACTATCAGGAAACAATTAAGTTTATTATGCAGAAACTTGATGAAAACGAGCGTGCTTCAACAACAAGGTTGATGAAGGTCAAAGACATGATAGCTAAAAAGGCTATTGAGGAAAGACGCTTGAGAGATAAGCAGGCACAGGGCGCTTAAGCAGTTAAAAAGGCGTAAAAATTAAAAATATACCGTGATTTTACCATAATTACCATAGTATTAGATAACATTAAAAGGTATCAGCCACCAAAAAGACTGATACCTTTTTTATATAATTAATTAAAAAACTGATTTAAAGCTTTGTTATAAATAATTTGGCATTTATGTATAATTTACTTAAAAACGTATTAATATACAATCCATTTAATAACTTATACTGATTTAATACCCTTAATACTGATATAAACCTTTTTAAATATCAAAAAATTAATATCAGTATAGTTTTATAAGCTTTGGTATAGCAAGAAATATGAAGCTTGTTAGACATTATTAAATGTAAATATAACTTATGTATGCATAAATAGTTGTTGTCTTGCTTTTTCAACTGTGTTATACTAAACCAGAAATAAATTCTTAGTTAACTAAATAAAGCAAAATAAAGGTGGAATCAAAAATGGGTATTAGAATAGGTATTTTAGGTTACGGCAATTTAGGCCGTGGAGTAGAAAGTGCAATTAAGCAGAATGACGATTTAGAGCTTGCTGCTGTTTTTACAAGAAGAAATCCGGAAAGCCTTAAAATCGCTACTCCAACAGCTAAAGTTTACAGTGTTGATGATGCTGAAAAAATGGCAGATAAAATTGATGTTATGATTATATGCGGTGGAAGTGCTACAGACCTTCCTGTACAGACACCAAAATATGCTAAATATTTTAATGTTATTGATAGCTTCGACACTCATGCAAAAATACCTGAGCATTTTAAAGCAGTTGATGAAGCATGCAAGAGCAGCGGTAAAATCGGCATTATTTCTGTAGGCTGGGACCCTGGCATGTTCTCATTAAACAGACTTTATGCTAACTGCATACTTCCAGACGGAAAAGATTATACTTTCTGGGGCAAAGGTGTAAGCCAAGGCCATTCAGACGCTGTAAGAAGAATTGAAGGCGTGCTTGATGCAAGACAGTATACAATTCCTGTTCCTTCTGCTCTTGAAGCTGTAAGAAACGGAGAAAATCCGGACCTTACAACAAGAGAAAAACACACAAGAGAATGTTTTGTTGTAGCTGAGGAAGGTGCTGATAAGGCAAGAATTGAAAAAGAAATTAAAGAAATGCCTAATTATTTCTCAGATTACGATACAACAGTACATTTTATTGATATGGAAGAAATGAAACGCAATCATTCAGGTATTCCACACGGCGGCTTTGTAATAAGAAGCGGTAAAACAGGACATAATGGTGAAAATACTCATATTATTGAGTACAGCCTTAAACTTGACTCAAACCCAGAGTTTACATCATCTGTACTTGTAGCTTATGCAAGGGCTGCATACAGATTAAACAAAGAAGGCCAAACAGGCTGTAAGACTGTATTCGACATTGCACCGGCTTATCTTTCAACCTTAAGCGGTGAAGAAATGAGAGCACACCTTCTTTAATATATCAAAGCAGATTAATAGTATAAATTAACCGTAGGCTTATGCCTGCGGTTTTTTTGTAATGTAACTGTATTGCATTATTAATAAAATCGTAATATAAACCTATTCAATTTATGATGTAATTGGTATATAATAGATTTACAAATAAAATATTTTTTAGTTAAGGAGGGATATTATGAAAAAAATTTTATGTTCTGCTATGGCTGCATGTTTGATTTTTTCAGGCACTGTTATAACAAATGCAGCAGATATAATAAATCGTGAAGCACAGCTTAGACCGGATTTTACTATAATTATTGATGATGAGGTAAATTATTTCAAAAGTGCAGACGGAAAATATATATATCCTATTCTTTACAATGATTCTACATATCTTCCTTTGCGTTCAATAGGCGAGATAATAGGCAAAAATGTTAACTGGGATGAAAGCACAAAAACTATTACTTTAAGCGGAAAAAGGGATTCCTATAAAAATACAACAAAACCGTCTTCAGCAAAAATAGCGGATATTGATGTTCAGGAAAGGCGTGACTTTACGATTATTCTTGAAGGTGAAGAATGTAACTTTAAAGATGCCAACGGCAAGGCAGTTTATCCTTTACTTTACAACGGTTCAACATACCTTCCTTTAAGAGCCATAAGTGAAATAACCGGAAATGAGGTTATTTGGGACGGAGATGACAAGGTTATAACTCTTAGGGATAAAGAAACAACAGTAACTGATGCTGATACATTCGGCCCGACGGAAAACGATATAGGTATAGAAAAAGCTAAAGATATAGCTTTGGAAGATGCCGGATGCAAAGAAGAAAATGTTAAGTTTATACGAACTGAAAAAGATTATGACGATAACAAAGATATATTCTTTTATGATGTTGAATTTACAAACGGCAACTGGAAACATGAATATGAGATTGATGTTGAAACGGGGGACATTTTAACTCATTACAGAGATTATGATTATGAATATACCGAAGGCGATGATAAAATAAGCATTGAAAGGGCAAAACAGATTGCTATCGACCATGCAGGATTAAAAGGTGCTGGAATTAAATATATAAAGACAGAACTGGAAGATGGAAAATATAATATTGAGTTTACCCATGGCGGTTATAGATATGAGTACAATATTAATGCCTATACAGGCAGTGTAACAAATTTTAAATCTGAAAAAAGCAATTCAGGTGTAGGCTCAGGCAACGACAAGACTAAATATTTAACCAATACCGAAGCTTTAGACGCTGTACTTAATTATGCCGGTGTAAAAAGACCAGATGCTTTTGAAATTAAAGTTGAACTGGATGACGGAAGATACGAGATTGAGTTTAAATCAGGAAGATATGAGTATGAGGCTGAAGTTGACATATATACCGGCAAAGTATTTGATTACAAAAGAGAGTATGATGATTGATTAGAAATAAATCGAATTATACGGCTTTAGTTAAATAAAAAAACGGCAGGTTTGGCATGTAATTTGCTTAAAGCCTGCCTGTTTTTAATATATTTAAGTTTAAGTATTGAAATGTATTTTTGTTATAATCCTTTTTTGAATTGAAAATTTTTCTAAGGGCATTTTATGTTTTGCTTGGTTTACAATATATAATTTTGGTGATAAAATAAGTAACGGTGTAACAGAATTTTTGCTTTTTTTCCAATAAAAGGCAAATAACTCTTTAAAGGGGAAAATATTGTGACCGATTTGAGGCGTAAAAACAAGTTTATACTTGTTTGGGAAATTTTAATTAATGTTTTGGGCATGACGGCTATATTTGCCGTTATTTGGTTTTGTTTTTACCGTTACAATCTTGTTGCAGGATTTCTTTATAAAAAAGGAACAGCTCTTATGTTTGGTATGTATGGCGGGCTGTATTTCTTTTTTACAAATATTTATGGCGGACATAAAATTGGATACTATCGTATATCGGAAATTATGTATTCCCAGTTTTTGGCTATGGTTATGGTAAATGCCTTTGCATATTTCCAAACTTGTCTTATAGACAGGCGTTTTGTTCCGCTTATTCCTATTATTATAATGTCGATTATTGACACATTTTTTATTTTTTTCTGGAGTATTTGGTGCAACAAAAGATTCAGAAAAAGAAATGTTATTAGGAACATGACTGTAATATGTGAAACGGATTTGTCAGAAGAACTTATTAAAAAAATGAATTTTTATGACTATAAGTTTCATATTACAAAACAGATAGGCATTAAACAGGGTTTGGATTATATACTTAATAACTTAGACCCCAACGACGGAGTAATACTTGCCGATGTCGAAGGCGAAACTAAAAAGAAAATAATAGAGTTTTGTTTTGATAACTCAATGCCGGTTTTCATAATACCGGATGTGGCGGAAATAGTGCTTAAAAACTCATACGCCTTAAACCTTATGGACATGCCTGTTCTTGTATGCAATAAAGGTGAGCTTTCACTTTTAGACGAGTTTGTTAAAAGGGCTTTTGACATAACTGTTGCAATATTGGCCTTAGCTGTTTTATGGCCTTTTATGCTTGTTGTTGCGGCAGCTATTAAACTATACGACGGCGGTCCGGTTTTTTACAGGCAAAAAAGGCTTACTATAGGCCGAAAAGAGTTTTATGTCTGTAAATTCAGAAGCATGGTTGTTAATGCCGAAAAAGACGGAGTTGCAAGGCTTGCTCAGAAAAATGACAGCAGAATTACTCCTGTTGGAAAGATAATAAGGAAAACAAGATTTGATGAAATACCGCAGATTTTTAATGTCCTTCAAGGTGATATGTCTATAGTTGGACCAAGACCTGAAAGACCGGAAATCGTGGAGCAATACGAAAAATATATACCTGAATTTAAGTACAGGCTTAAAATAAAGGCAGGCATTACAGGCTATGCACAGGTATTAGGCAGGTATAACACAGACCCGTATGATAAACTTATGTGGGATTTGATGTATATAGCAGGCTATTCATTTCTGCTGGATTTAAAGCTTATGATGATGACAGTTAAAGTTCTTTTTCTCCCGGAAAGTACACAGGGAGTTAACAATAATGAAATTACAGCGCATAGAAAGAAAAAGGGGCGTGTATAAATTTGAACAGTAGTTTAAAAAAAGAAAGCAAAAGTTATATAATTTCAGCTCTTCCGGTTATATTTCTTGTTTCTATTTTTCTTTTTGCAATTCATGCAGTTATTGTAAAAACCGGTCTTGAAGGTACGTTTTGGTATGGAAATGATGAATATACAGTTGATATTTATGCATATTTCAGAATGCAGGTATTTATAGTTGTTTCTGTAATATCTATTGTTTATTTAGTAATATCTGTGTTTTCAGGAAGTGCCAAGGTATATAAAAATAAAGTATATATACCTATGATTATTTATGTTGTAATGACAGTTATTTCGTATATGGCATCTGATTATAAGTATATGGCGGCTGTTGGTTTTTTTGAAAGATACGAGAATACGTTTGTTTTAATAGGTTATATGGCAATTACTTTTTATGCCATGAATATGATTAATGATGAAAGAGCGTTTAAACTTATATTTTATATATTCTCAGGCTGCTGTGCCGTTCTTGGTATTTGGGGAATATTGCAAATTTTTGGTATAGATGTTTATAGTCTGCCAAGTTGGCTTTATATTAATTCAGAAGTCTCAGAAGTTGCTAGTTTAAATATAAAAAATATCATTAGTTCGGTTAGATGGTTCTTTACTAACCAGAATTATTCATCTTTCTTTATGGTTTTTCCAATTTGCATTTCAGCGATGCTTATTATATGTAGCCAAAAGATACAGTGGAAAATTGCCTTTGCAGTGCTTTTAGCTTTAATGTTTTATTCTCTTTTTAATGCCAAGTCATTAGGCGGCATGGTAGGTGTTGCAGTTTCTGCCATAGCAGGACTTGTTGTGTTTAATAAAAAGCTTATAGAATGGAAAACAAGTGTTGTGCTTATTATAATAGCAGGTATTGTTTCAGCAGCCGTTTCCTTGCCTTCAATAATGGGAGAGATAAGCTCGGTTACACCTGTTGCATCACTGTTTTCAAAAACTGCCTATGCAGATGATGCTCAGCAGGAAGGCCTTAAATATGTAGATATTGACTATGTAATAACAGACGGAAACAACATAGTATTTAATTTTGCAGGCACTGAAATAACTATTGAAACACAAAATGGCCAAGTTTTAGGCGTTTATGGTGCAGACGGCTCAGAGATTGGCTTAAATACAGACTATATGCAAATATCAGAAGGTGAGCTTGAGGATACAGGATATAAAACAGTTAATGTTAAAACAGCCAATGCAACTTGGCGTTTTGCAGACTTAAATGGAGAACTGTATTTTGTAACGCCATCAGGTAAAGGTGCTAAACTGGATAAAGTAGAAAGCTTTGGTTTTGAAAACAGTCAGGATTTTGCCACATACAGAGGTTATATTTGGTCAAGAACACTGCCTTTACTTAAAGACACTATTTTAATAGGCCATGGTGCTGATACATTTGCAATGTATTTCCCACAAGCTGATTATGCCGGAAAGTATAATATAGGCTATTTCAGTGATACAAGAAATGTTATTGTTGATAAACCACATAATATGTATTTGGGTATTGCTGTAAATACAGGCGTTATTTCACTTATAGCGGTTCTTTGCATATTTGGACTTTATTTGATTGATAGTTTTAAGATATACAGGAAAAACGAGTATTCAGGCTTTATTAGCTTTATGGGTGCCGGAGTATTTGTGGCTGTATGTGGTTTTTTGGTAGCAGGTCTTGTTAACGACTCAACTGTTCAGGTAATGCCTGTATTTTATGCTTTATTGGGAACAGGTTTTGCAGCTAACAGAATTTTGAAAGAAAAAAAGTAATAAAAATTATTTTAAATGCATAATTTAGGCGGAGCGTAAAAACGCTTCGCTTTTTTATTTTAGTTTTCAATGTAAAAAAATAAATAAAATATTGAAAAATTTTATTAAAAATAAAAATAAATTTGAATTTTTGGGAAATATTGGCCTTATGGTTTACTTGATTGTTCATTGACGGTGTTGTATAATATTTTTAAGTGGAAAAAATTGGTAAATAATTATTTGAATTTTTATATTAAATAATTGTGTATATTGTTTTGTAAGAATAATTTTTACGCAATTACATGTATTTACACCGCTTTAGTGGTTAATATAACTAAAAAGCTAATTTACCGGAAGGGAGAATTAAATATGCTTAATAAAAAAACTGTAAATGACATTGACGTTAAAGGTAAACGGGTATTGGTCAGATGTGACTTTAATGTACCTGTTATAGACGGAAATATAACAGACGACAACCGTATAACAGCAGCACTTCCTACAATAAAAAAACTTATTTCAGATGGTGGAAAAGTAATTCTTTGCTCACACATGGGCAAGCCTAAGGACGAAGTTAAAAAAGAGCTTTCACTTGCACCAGTAGCAAAAAGACTCAGTGAACTTTTAGGTAAAGAAGTTGTTTTTGCAGCCGATGACACTGTTGTAGGGGAAAATGCAAAAAAAGCAGTTTCCCAAATGAAAGACGGCGATGTAATTCTTCTTGAAAATACAAGATTTAGAAAAGAAGAAACTAAAAACGAAGATAATTTCAGCAAAGAGCTTGCTTCTCTTGCCGATATATTTGTAAATGATGCTTTTGGAACAAGCCACAGAGCACACTGCTCAACAGTTGGCGTTACAAAATATGTTCCTGTTTCAGCAGTAGGCTACCTTATGGAAAAAGAAATTGAGTACCTTGGCAATGTCGTTAATAATCCGGTAAGACCTTTTGCTGCTATACTTGGCGGAGCTAAAGTGGCAGACAAAATAAATGTAATAAACAACCTTCTTGAAAAAGTAGACATACTTATTATAGGCGGCGGTATGGCTTATACATTCATTAAGGCACAGGGTTACAGTGTAGGCAACTCACTTCTTGATGCTGAAAGAATTGACTATGCTAAAGAAATGATGGCAAAAGCCAAAGAAAAAGGTGTAAAACTTCTTTTGCCGGTAGATACTGTTATTGTTAAAGAGTTTAAAAACGATACAGAATTTAAGACAGTGCCTGTAAGCGAAATACCGGACGGCTGGGAAGGCGTTGACATTGGAGAAAAAACAAGAGAGCTTTTTGCAGATGCTTTAAAAGACGCAAAAACAGTTGTTTGGAACGGTCCTATGGGTGTATTTGAGTTTGAAAACTTTGCAAAAGGTACAAATGCCGTAGCCAAAGCTTTAGCAGATTTAGACGCTACAACAATAATAGGCGGCGGAGATTCAGCGGCAGCTGTAAATCAGCTTGGATACGGCGACAAAATGAGCCATATTTCAACAGGCGGCGGTGCTTCTCTTGAGTTCCTTGAAGGAAAAGCTCTTCCTGGTGTTGAAGCTGTAAACGATAAGTAATATAAGAAAGGTTTGATTAACCATGAGAAAAAAAATAATAGCCGGAAACTGGAAAATGAATAAAACTCCGGCAGAGGCAGTAGAGCTTGCTAAAATGCTTAAAGACAAAGTAAACACAGATGAAAAAGATGTTGTTTTCTGTGTTCCTGCAATAGATATAATACCGGTTGGTGAAGTTTTAAAAGGGACAAATATTGCTCTTGGTGCCGAAAATGTATATTTTGAGGAAAGCGGAGCATATACAGGGGAGATTTCACCTCTTATGCTTAAAGAAGCCGGTGTTAAGTATGTAATTATAGGCCATTCCGAAAGACGTGAATACTTTGGCGAAACTGACGAAACAGTTAACAAAAAAGTTAAAAAGGTTCTTGAACACGGAATGATACCTATTATGTGCTGCGGTGAAACTCTTACTCAAAGAGAAATCAATATCACTATAGAGCATATTCGTATCCAGATTAAAAAAGGTCTTTACGGCTTAAGTGCTTCTGATGCTGAAAAGGTTGTATTAGCTTATGAGCCTATTTGGGCTATTGGCACAGGCAAAACAGCTACAAGCCAGCAGGCTCAGGAAGTTTGTGCTGCAATAAGACAGGTCGTAAAAGAAATTTACGGCGAAGCAACAGCCGAAAAAATACGTATTCAGTATGGCGGCAGTGTAAACGGCAAAAATGCTGCAGAGCTTTTTGCTATGAACGACATTGACGGGGGACTTGTAGGCGGAGCCAGCCTTAAAGAAGAATTTGAACAGATAGTAAATTATTAAAAAAGTTATTAATAAGTTATAAAAATAAGGTGGATGACAAATGAAAACTACAGTATTAATGATACTGGACGGTTTTGGCATTAACGACAGAACAGAAGGCAATGCCATAAAGCTTGCAAAAACACCTGTTATTGATTCTTTAATGAAAGAATACCCATGTGTTAAAGGTTATGCCAGTGGACTTGATGTTGGTCTTCCTGAAGGACAAATGGGTAATTCAGAAGTTGGCCACTTAAACATAGGTGCCGGAAGAATTGTATATCAGGAGTTTACAAGAATAACTAAATCAATAAATGACGGCGATTTTTTCACTAATGAAGAGCTTTTAAAAGCCGTTGAAAACTGCAAAAAAAATAACTCGGCACTGCATATATTCGGTTTGCTTTCAGACGGCGGAGTACACAGCCATAACTCACATTTATATGCTGTTTTAAAGCTTGCAAAAGATAACGGACTTGAAAAAGTATTTGTTCATGCTTTTATGGACGGAAGAGATACACCGCCTCAGTCTGGAAAAGACTATATATTAAGCCTTGAAGAAAAAATGCGTGAAATAGGCGTAGGCAAGATTGCAACAGTTTCCGGCAGGTATTATGCCATGGATAGGGATAACCGATGGGAAAGAGTACAAAAAGCTTATGATGTTATTACTTGCGGAAAAGAAAATACAGCATTAAGCGCTCAGGAGTGCATGGAAAAAAGCTATGAAGCAGGAGTTACAGATGAGTTTGTTGTGCCTTGTGCTGTTGTAGATGAAGAAGGCAGAAGATGTGCTACTGTAAACGACAATGACTCAGTTATATTCTTTAACTTCCGTCCTGATAGAGCAAGAGAGATAACAAGGGCATTCTGCGATGATGATTTTACAGGTTTTGAAAGAGAAAAAAGACCTAAAAATATTGTCTTTGTATGCTTTACAGAGTATGACAAAACAATAGGTAATAAAATAGTTGCTTTTAAACAGCAGACATTAAACAATACTTTAGGTGAATATTTATCATCATTGGGCAAAAAACAGCTTCGTTTGGCCGAAACTGAAAAATATGCTCATGTAACATTCTTTTTTAATGGTGGTATAGAACAGCCTAACGAGGGTGAAGACAGAATACTTATTCCTT